>JAFGQD010000114.1 GCA_016935875.1 Deltaproteobacteria bacterium | reverse complement strand
TTTATTTGGTAGCGGGGGCCGGATTCGAACCGACGACCTTTGGGTTATGAGCCCAACGAGCTACCAGACTGCTCCACCCCGCGTCATGTGATATGCTGAGACATCCGTCAGTCATATGAATATGATTCATGGCGGATGTGACGATGTATCTAAGCCAATATTCGGAAAATGTCAAGGAGTTTTCTCTTTCAGCCCTACGACATTATATATGTCTATCTTCCTGTCCATTCCCTTGAGCATAACCGGTCCCATGTCTTCGGCCCGGATAATGTCTCTCACTTCGCTGTATGTGTCACCGCATACAAGAATCTGTCTGGCTCTAGCAAGTTTTTCGAGCCGTGACGCCACGTTGACTGTGGATCCCATCACGGTATATTCTTTCTTTCTTGAAGAACCGAATATCCCCGCCATAACCTCTCCGGTGCTTATTCCTATTCCGATAGAAATCTTTCGGCCCGTTTCAGGAATGTCGCTGTTTATCCTGTTAATCTCGTCCATCATCTCAATCGAGCACGTAACCGCTCTGATGGCGTCATCCTCAAAGGTCAGCGGGGCGCCGAATACACCCATAATGCTGTCGCCAATATGTTTGTCCAAGGTTCCATTATGTCTGCATATAATCGCGTCTAGGGGTGAAAAATAATATACGTTGAGCATCTCGCAAATCTCTTCGACGCTCAGGCTCTCGGACAATTCGGTAAAACTCCGTATGTCGCTGAAGAGTACCGTAGCCTTCCGCTTTCTTGAACGTATATGCGCCTCTCCCTTCGACATCTCGGAGAAGACCTGTTCCGAAACAAACTGTTTGAGTCTCTTTCTGAGAGTGTATTCCCTGACCTTCGCTTTCAGTTCAATGTTTGAAAAGGGTTTGGTAATAAACCCGTCTATGCCCGCATTGACCGATTCAATGGCGCTCTCCATCGTGGCATATCCGGTGAGCATAATCCTTGTTACCTCCGGATTGATCTTCCCTATCTCGATCAGAGTTTCCAGTCCGTCAATGCCTGGCATCTTGTAATCCGATATGACTGTCTCTATCTGATAAGGATTCTCTCTGACAATACCGATGGCCTGATTGCCGTCCTCCGCCAGGGATACAGTATATCCGTCCCCTTCAAGAACCTTTTTCAGAGATCTCCTCACACCCTCTTCATCATCAACAACCAGAAGACCTGTCATGATTTCCTCCTCCTGCATGGAAGTTCCACAGACACGACGGTTCCCCTACCCTTCTCGCTCTGTATCGCGATATTCCCGTCATGCCTCTTTATAATCTCATGGGAGATATACAGCCCAAGTCCCGTGCCCTCTCCCGGTTTTTTAGTCGTAAAAAAGGGTTTGAATGCGTCTCTGACTTCTTCGGGAGACATGCCCTCTCCCGTATCGTGACATTCGATACGGACAATATCCGTATCTTCTTCATATCGCGTCACCAGCGTTATCTTACCCTTGCCATCCGGAAAAGCCTGGATTGCGTTCTTGATTATGTTGATGGCTACCTGCCCCAGATTGGCAAAGTTTCCCTCAATCGCAGGCAAGCCTTTCCCAATGTCCCTTTCAATGGTTATTTTAGAGCCTTTGTACCGGTTGCGCAGCACCCTCAGTGCGTCATCTATCAAGATATTTATATTCACCTGCTCAAGATAGGTCTGGGTCTGCCGAGAAAGGTCCAAGAGGCTTTTTACAATGTTGGAGGCCCGGTCAAGCTCCCTGAGAGAAAACTGTAAATCCTCTATTAATTCATTACAATCAATACCTTGTACATCCTTCCAATGCCTGATTGTTTCGACAGATGTCTGGATAAGACTGGATGAGCTTGCAAGGGGATTGTTGAGTTCGTGAGCCGTACCGGCTACAAGTTGTCCTATGGAAGCAAGGCTCTCCGACCGGATCAACTGCTGCTGGGTCCTGTCTTTTTCTTCAAGCGCCGCCTCGAGGTCTTCTGTCCTTTTTTTGACCTTCTCTTCCAGTTCAATATTTATCTCTGCGATTCTCTCATAGCTCCCGGCATTTTCTATGGCTATCGCCCCCTGGTTGGCAATGGTCTCGAGAAGTTCTATATCTTCATGCACAAACAGTTCACCAGATTTCTTCTCTCCCAATGCTATGATCCCCGTCAGTCTATCCTTTGATAGCATGGGGATCAGTATGGCGGCACCGGTCATATCGAACAGGTCGGACACTCTACTCTTTTGAGCATGAGGAATATCTATCCTTTCGGCAGCGGATCGTCCTACCGTTTTTCTATAGGCTTCAAAGAAATCCGATATCGGCCGGCTTTCCTCCATTGAGATCTTCCGCTTCCTCCCGAGTGGATCTCTCTTATGAGAATAAAGTTCTAGAGACGCGGCATCTTCACAATAGACGGCCACAAATACCCCCTTCGTTTTCAAGGCCGACGATATGGAATCAAGCATAAGATCTATGATCTCTTCGAGTCTCAAAAAAGATGCCATGGCGCCGCTCACCTGTTTCAGGGTTTCATGATAATCATATTCTCCCCTGAAGAAGACCCTGTCGACAAATTTCTGAACCCTGATCTTTAAGGGATTGAACAGTGCTACAATAAGGGCGGCGGAGGCGAAGGATATAATCAATGGATGAGTATTGCCGTATCCTATGAAAAATATGTTGGACAGATATATGGCCAGGGCATAAATGAAGGTCAGTATCCCGGTCAGGAAGAAATAGGCGCTCCCCTTCCTGATAAGCATTCCCATGTCAAGAAGGTCGTATTTCAGAACACCGAAAGCAAGAATTATCGCCGGGACAAAATTGAAGTTTCCCATAGGGTAGATATCATATCCGCTGATGGGAAGAGAGTTCAGGAAGATAAGCAATCCGCTCAGGCCAAAACCGATACATACATATTTTATCCTGTTTCTCTCGCTGTTCTCTTCCGCCCTTTTCATCCCAAGAAAGAGGGTTGCTATGCAGTACAGCGCAGCGATCCCTCCCACCACCGAAAAGACGTAGTACACCGGCCCCGCCTCCGCGATCCGCCCGAAAGAAAACTGGTGCAGTCCGCTGATGAAATATTCCGTCTGAGTAAAGGGAAGAAGGGACATACTGAAAAGATATGCGATTCCTTCAAGCCATCTCCTTTTTTTCATTCCAAGGAATGAATGCACAAACTGAATATAAATCGGCGTGACGAAAACAAAAAACAGATAGGACAGCCTGTCAAGCCTGAGGGAGAGAGACTGATCCGCAAGGAAAGACACCTGGGCTATATCAAGATCAATCAGGGCACCGAGGAAACAGATACAGGCAAAAAGGATGTTGGTGGAGTTTTTCTTTCCCCGGACGATGGTGAAGAACGTCAGAAAGGAAAAGACGAGAAAACCGGTTACAGGAAGGAGAAGGTAGGAATATGATTCCCATAGAAGGTAAAGTGGCACAATCAACCTCCTCTCCCTTATATAAAGTCCTATTAAAACACGAATACCGCCGCCGCCACAACCGACGTATGTCCGGTGTTTTTGACTATTGCCGATTGTGTAACGTTTCTCGTCCTTACTATCTTACTACTTATTTTGAAAATTTCCTCTTTTTCATCCCAGCTTGCGTCCACATTAAAATCGATACCGAGTGTCGAGGCAAGCATGGCCGCCGCGAGGTCTTCCGCATAATCTCCCGCTTCCACCGATGTCTGCCCGAATGCATGATGCTCGCTTATATAGCCATAAGCGTTCCTGTCAGCCGGGATAGCACATCCTACGGACGCCGCTATCAGCCTCCTCGGTTCATTACTGTTGTTACGGCTCATAACACAATAGGTTATGTCGCCCGGATTCAGTTCTCGCAATCCTTTTTCACGTGATATTACCTTACAGCCGGGCGGGAAGATACTCGAGACCATCACCAGGTTGCACTTCTCGATACCGGCATCTCTCAGGGCCAGTTCAAAGGAGTGGAGTTCCTCTTTATGGGAACCGACTCCCTTGGTAAAAAATATTTTTTTGGGTGCAAAGTTGCTCAATTGTCTCTTCTCCTTTTCATTCGTACCGAATTTTCAAGTCAACCCGGTTGATATATCCCATTATTCGATATGCAAGTTTTGCCGCCGTAAAGTCAGGGGCAACCATTCCCGGAATCGGACACAGCTCAACGATATCAAATCCTCGAATGGTGCATGTCTCGGAAACCCCTCTGATCAGATGGATTAAATCGTTCCACAGAATACCGCCGGGTTCGGGTGTTCCGGTGGCCGGCATAACCGACGGATCCAGAACGTCAACATCGGCGGTGATGTATATCTCTTTCGTCAAATTATCGCAAACATTTTTTACCGGATCGGGATTGTCTAATAGAAAGTCCGGAGAAAAGGTCTTGACTCCGTTTTCTTCGATAAAACGGGCCTCTTCCATGCACATGCTCCTGACCCCGACCTGCACCAGTGGACACATCTCAAATATCCTGCGCCCAACAGACGCATGGCTGAAGGGGGTATTTTGATAAGTATCTCTCAAATCGGCATGGGCGTCAAGCTGAAGCACCGATATGGAAGGATATTTTTCCTTCATAGCCTGAACCGCCCCTATGGTTATGCTATGTTCCCCGCCGAGTATAACCGGTATCTTCTCGGAAGAAAGTACTCTTGCCACCTCTTGGCGAACTGCTCTTACCATCACTTCCGGGCCACGCGCATCCACCTCAAGGGAAGGCCTGGTGTGAATGCCTGAGCGGTATGTCTCCACACGCAACTCTTCATCATAGAGTTCCATGTTGCACGACGCATCCAGAATTGCCGCCGGGCCTCTTCTCGATCCTGCCTGATAGGTGGAAGTCAGATCATAGGGAACGGGTATCACCGCAAATTTTGCATCTTCAAGGCACGGGCTTTCTGCGTCCACTCCGCCAAAGTTCATAGTCTACTCCATATTATCCGGGTACAAAGGGAAACAATCAATCTGGGGAAACACCACTTTTCATCACAAATTCACCGTCATCATATAACAGATATACGTAATGGCTTATCCAGTCACCCAGAATGGCAAAAGTCTTTAACCTGCCATTTAGTACATGCTGTTCCAGCGTGGGACAATGACAGTGCCCCAGCACCACCGCATCAAATCCCTCTTTAAATCTTTCCTCGGCGAACATATTCATCCTGCCGGCAATTCCATTGGAAGAACGTATCTTCCCAAAACTACGGCTCATCCGTGAAATCACACTGGAAACACGCCATAGGATCGGTGAAGGTATTTTTTTCTGTATCGCGTAAAACAGCCTGCTTCTGAGAACCCTGCGCCAAAAAAGATATGCTGTGTTGGAATCATCCACCGTGTCGCCATGAGATACAAACAGCTTCTTCCCATCGAAATCGATTGTAGCCCCATCGGGGAATACTCGTATGTCGTACCGTTCAAAATAGTCGCCAAGAAAAAAATCGTGGTTGCCTTCAAAAAACGAGACGTCTGTTCCGGCTCTTTTTATTTCCAGCAGTTTTTCAACAATGTCGCAAAAGCCGGGATAAATACTGTTTTTTTCGGAAAACCAGAAGTCAAAAAAGTCTCCGACGATGAAAATTTCATCTGCCCCGCCTTTTAAGGAATCCAGAAAGCGCATAAGGTATCGATGTCCATCAAAGGTGCAGCCATTCAAGTGAGCATCGGAAATAAATACCGCTTTCATAATTCCCGCCTCTCGCGCTATCGCCCCACAGCTTTATCGACAAGAGATTCAGAATTCACGAACATCATCTCTATTTCTTTTTCGCTTATCCCGGCTCCCTGTGCGATCATAACCGCCATGTTCCTGTCCACAAGGTCCCGGGGCGAGTGGGCATCGGTATTCAGTACCAGTTTCGCATTGAACCTGCGTGCGAGCCCGGCCACATGGCCATTAGTCAGACTGTGCCCCTGCCGTGCGGATATCTCCAGAAATACCGATTTCCGGGCGGCCAGTTCCGCCTCCTCTTCAGTAAGCAGTCCGGGATGCGCGAGTATGTCGACAGGCGCCCTCAGCGCGGCGAGGTTTGTACCCGGCATAACCGGTTCCACAATGGTTTCCCCGTGAACCACTATGATCTTTGCACCCAGTACCCGTGCCTCTTGGGCGAGAGAGGAGATATGGTCCGGATGGACATGTGTAAGCTCGATGCCTGGAATAGCTCGTATGTGACAGACGTCTGTTATTTTCTCACATACTTTTGCAATCCTCGGAATGATAAAATCTATATTTGAATGGTCGGCATGATCGGTTATCGCAATCATGCGATATCCCTTTGCGACCGCCCTCCGTGCCAGCTCTGAGGGAACCAGCTCGCCGTCACTGAAGATAGAATGTGTGTGTAAATCAATCATGGGCAATCCCCTCGAAGACTGTATTTTAACAGTGCCGTACGTAATCCTTTATCTGTGTGTTCGTTTAGCAGATTTAAAAATCAAGGTCAATCCAAGAAACATTGAAGCAAAGTTGATTTGCTGTTATATATTTCTCGTTATATCAACTTTTTACCGGGAAACAAAGCATGAGCACAGTCATCAACCGATACATCCTGAAAGAGATATCCATTTACTTTTTTATGATTATCTTCATACTGACCTTCTCTCTCCTTATGGGTAGAATCCTCCAGCTCATGGATCTTATGATTAACAGGGGGATACACCTTGCAGACATAGTAATGCTTGTTTTTTACCTGATGCCGTCTTTGCTCATAATCACCATCCCTGTATCTCTTCTCATCTCCATACTTATGGGTCTGGGAAGACTCTCCCTTGACAACGAAATAATAGTGCTGAAATCATCGGGGTTGAGCCTGTACCAGCTCATGAAACCCATTGCGTTCGCTTCTCTGTGTGCCTTTCTCATGACTGCCACCACCGGATTTTTTCTCGTTCCGTACGGCAACTTTGCTGCCAGAAATCTCCTGTTTGATATGGCGAAGCAGAAGGCAAGCATAGGCATCAAAGAGAGGATATTCAACGATGACTTCGCCGGTCTCGTACTGTACGCGGAAGAAATTCCATCACATGGAGATTACATGAAGAATGTATTTATATGCGACACCCGTATGCTCAAAGAGCCAACCACTATAATCGCACAAAAGGGATATCTTATCTCAAGTCCGGAATCCATGCAGGTGACTCTCAGGTTGAAAGATGGAAGTATCCACACAACAGATAAGAATTTAACAACCTATAAAAAGATAGATTTCAGTTCCTATGACATAAACCTCGATCTGTCGGCATCAATCGGGGGTAAAAACAGGACAATCGCAAAGGACAGTAAGGAAATGTCGCTTCCCGAGTTGATCAGGAAAAGCAGAACCCACGGTCTGAAAAAAACTGTCCTGAAAGATTTCATCATCGAAATTCACAAGAAGTTCACGATACCATTTGCATGTATTGTCTTTGGTATCATTGGGATTCCACTGGGTATCTTAAAACACAGAAGCGGAAAATCGAGAGGTTTTGTTACCGGTCTTATCGTTATCATGACCTACTATGTCATCCAACTCGGCGGGGAGGCACTGGGTGAGACCGGCATGCTTTCCCCGGCAATAGGCGCATGGACAGCAAACGCAATACTGGGGATTATCGGTGTGTACCTGCTGATCATAACCGCAAAGGAACAACCACTTATGCCTGCCTGCCTCCGGCATATCAGGATACGGACATCGGAATGAACATCCTCGACAGATATATTCTTAAAGAATTTATAAAGATATTCACTTTGATGCTTGTCTCTCTCATTGGACTGTATCTGATCGCGGACTTTTTCGAACGGATGAGGATGTTCCTGAGCAACAACGCCACGTTGCGCCAGATGGCATCCTATTTCCTCTTGAATATACCCATGATACTGTCACAGATGATACCAGTCGCCTTTCTGCTGGGGACCCTCCTTTCATTCGGAATCCTGTCGAAGAACTGCGAGATAACTGCCATGAAGGCAAATGGTGTCAGCCTTTATCGCATATCGCTCCCCGTCATTATATTGTCCTGTGTAATCTGTATAGCGGCGTTTCTCCTGAACGAGTTTATAACACCATACACAAATCAGAAGGTCAAATATGTCAAATATGTGGAAGTGCAGAAGAGGGAACGAATGGGCAGTTTCAAACAAAACCAGATCTGGTACAGGTCCGAGAAAGGGATATACAACTTCTCCGTATTCGATCCTCAGACAAACACTATCAAAGGGATACGGATCAATTTCTTCGACCGTGGAATGAATCTGTATGAGAGGATCGACGCCAAGGAGGCACGTTGGGAAGGCGGCAGATGGATATTCAGAGACGTGCTCGTAACGACCTTTCCCGAAGATGGGATTCCTGTTCTCGAAAGGATACCGTCCAGGGTTATAGATATACCCGAAAGTCCTTTGGATTTTACGGCTGTTCAGAAGAGTACCGAAGAGATGGGTTTTGTAGAATTAAACAGGTTTATAAAAAAGATCCGCTCGGAGGGATATGACACCATACGGTACCGGACAGACATGCACGGAAAGATCGCGTTTCCGCTGGTAAACATCATCCTTGCCATACTGGGCATTTCCTTTTCGCTAAAATCGGAAAGGAGTGGAGGAATTGCTCAGAGCATAGGCACCGGGGTTATCATCGGGTTTTCATACTGGGTTGTCTTTGCCTTCGCCATTTCCATGGGGCACTCCGGAACTATACCACCCGTGATAGCGGCGTGGGCTGCGAATCTCATACTCGGCATCGCAGCCCTGATTATGTTCATCCGTATAAAAACGTGACCACTGAAAGGCTTAAGGATTAGAAGGGTAAGGATTATCTTCTTACTTCTTAGTCACTTATGTCCCCATCTCCCAAGAGTTCAGGTATTTCTCCTGTTCGGGTGTCAGCGTATCAATACTGATATTCAGAGATTCCAATTTTAATCGCGCGATTTCTTTGTCGATATCTTCGGGCACGCTGTAGACCAAGGTATCCAGTTCGCTTGCATGTCGAACCAAGTACTCGGCGGCGAGAGCCTGGTTGGCAAAGCTCATGTCCATGACGCTTGAGGGATGCCCTTCGGCGGCGGCAAGGTTGATCAGCCTCCCCTCCCCCAGGATATAGATGCGTTTTCCATCCCCCAGCGTGTATTCGTCGATATATTTCCTTATTCTCCCCGTGTACTCTGATATCTCCTTCAGCCCCTCTATATCCAACTCCACGTTGAAATGGCCGGAGTTGGACACGATGGCTCCATCCTTCATCTCCAGAAAATGTTCCTTTCTGATAACATTGATATCCCCGGTCAGGGTGCAGAAGAAATCTCCCAACACGGCTGCCTCAGCGATCGGCATGACCCGGTAGCCATCCATGACCGCCTCCAAGGCGCGAAGAGGATCGACCTCTGTCACGATAACGTTGCCGCCCATCCCGGATGCTCTCATGGCAAGGCCCCTCGAACACCATCCGTACCCGCACACAACAAAGGTAGAACCCGCTATCAATCGGTTGGTCGCCCGTATGATTCCATCCAGTGTGCTCTGCCCCGTTCCGTAACGGTTGTCGAACAGGTGCTTCGTGTTCGCGTCATTCACCGCTATCAAGGGAAAACGCAGGACTCCTTCACTGGCCATAGATTTCAGACGTATGACACCAGTGGTTGTTTCCTCTGTTCCCCCAATAATATCGCCTATCAGATCCGGGCGCTTTGCATGTATCGTCGATACGAGATCGGCGCCGTCATCCATCGTTATCATCGGCTTTGTATCCAGGACCGAGTTTATGTGACGATAATAGGTGTCGGTATCCTCCGCGTTGATGGCATGCACCGCAATATCCTGATACTTTACCAGATAGGCCGCAACATAATCCTGCGTGCTCAGGGGATTTGACGCGCACAGGGAAAGATCGGCCCCTCCGGCCTTCAGCGTTTCCATGAGACTGGCCGTCTCTGTCGTAACATGGAGACATGCCCCTAGTCTGACGCCCTTCAGCGGCTTTTCCTTCTCGAATCGTTTTTTGATGCTGTTCAAGACGGGCATGCTCTTATTTGCCCAGTCAACACTCGATTTTCCCTCTTCAGCCAGTTGTATATCTTTAATATCGTAATCCATTTTTCCAGATTGATCCTTTCCAGGTCCCTGTATGGGAACATCTACATCGGTATCGGTTTCCGCAAAAACCTCAGGGGAGACAAAAGCGTACAACCAATACTCTTATTCAGAATACTGAATCCCGACCTCTATTATTTGTTACCCGCTTCTTTCTTCAGCCTTTCCGCAAGATCTGTTTCTTCCCATGCATAATCGTCCATAAACAGGGTCTTTGGTATCTTCCGGTAGATATCTCCATTGAGCAATTCGAAGCGCTCTATCATTCCCTTTGGAGTAAAATCAAAGACTTTTTCCACAATACCTGACAACTTTTCATCCGGCATAGTTCCCGTGCCAAAGGTGTTAACATAAATAGACATGGGCTTAGCAATACCTATGGCGTAGGCCAGTTGCACCGAACATTTGGTTGCAAGGCCGGAAGCAACAATATTCTTGGCTGCATAGCGCGCCCCGAATACGGCAGAGCAGTCAACCTTCTCAGGCGACTTGTTGACGACCGCTCCCCCCCCAAGCTGCGCGCCGGGATATCCTCCATAGAGCTGACAGACAAGCTTACGCCCCGTAACGCCGGTGTCGGCCGCGCTGCATGAATGAACCGCCTGCCATTCACCCGTGGGATTAAACAGAAATTCGGTCTTTTCATTCACCCATTCACCCAGACATTCAAAGGCTATCTTCTCCGCCGTTTCCTCGATCTCCGCATTTTCAGCCACATGTCGATAATCGATAGCGTTTGACATCAGGACCTTTGAAACATGTGTCGGCTTGCCGCTCTTATCATAATTCACTGTTACCTGCCCTTTCCCGTCGGGGGCAAATATGGGATTTCCACAGACCTCAAATGCCCGCATCATCCTATTCACCAGGACATAGGGAAGGGGAAGCAGCTCCGGGGTTTCATCGCATGCATATCCATACATAATCCCCTGGTCTCCCGCGCCGATCTCTTTATATTTACCCAGTTCGGCACGCGTTCCTATATTGATATTGGGAGATTGAGGTATAATCGCATTGAAGACGCCCAGCGAGTGTCCGTTGAGGCCCACCGCCGCATCATTGTATCCCAGAGATAATACTGTCTGGCGCAGACTCTTCTCGATATCTATGTATATTCTCGTGGCGACCTCGCCGCCGACAATGCAAAAACCCTTACCCAGAAATACCTCAAGACCACAGTGGGGCATGGTATTTATATCCATTCCCGCCTTTTTCTCTTCATCCAGTATCCGTGCTATGATATCCGCAGCGATGGTATCGGCCACGATGTCAGGATGCCCAATCTTGACCCCTTCAGATGTTATCTGCATGTACTTCCTCTCCCTTATCAGATTTTTGTTGAACGTCTTCCGGCGAGACAATACCGCCCGATATAATAAGGGTGAACGCCTCCTCAACTGTCATATCAAGGCTGATCATATCCCCCTCCGGCACCATTATGTAAAATCCCGATGTGGGATTGGGCGTCGTGGGAACAAAGACATTCACACACTTCTGTGATGTTTTCACTTGGACCTCTCCCCGGCTCACTCCGGTAACAAACGCTATCGAATACAAGCCCTTCCGTGGATACTCGATCAGGACCGCCTTTTTGAAGCTCTGTCCCTTATCGCTGAACACAGCATCAACGAGTTGTTTGAGCGCGTTATATATGCCTCTCACCAGAGGTATCTTGCCCACCAATCTCTCGCCGAAGGAAACGAGCTTCGTGCCCAGATAGCTCTTTGTCAAAAGACCGATGATAAAGATAAGAATTAGTGTAATAATCACACCGAGACCCGGTATATGGAAGGAGACCAGCTGGTCGGGATGAAACCTGGCGGGGATAATTCTTACCAGTTTGTTCATCATCCCGATGATAAGATAGAGGACATAAAATGTCACACCAACGGGAATAATCGCGGCTATCCCCGTCAGAAAGACACCCTTGATTTTTTTCCGCATTTTCTTTACCATCCTTTACCTCTCAAGACTCCGAGGTGTATATCAGAAAGCTCCACCCACTGCAACAGCAAAGGCGGGGCACATATGACCCCGCCACTTCAAAATTCCTATGTTATAACAATCGTTATGAACCCATCTCTTTCTTCTTAATCCTGTTTTTACCATCAAGCAATACACACTTGGGAATCCAGCCTTTTGTCAAATCCTCTTCAACCAGCACAAAACTTGCGATAATGATGATATCCCCTCTGGAAACCTTTCTTGCCGCTGCTCCGTTCAGGCATATAACACCGGATTCTCTTGCACCCTTGATCACATAGGTGGAGAATCTCTCTCCGTTGGATACATTGTATATTTCAACCTTTTCATATGGAAGCAGATTCGCAGCATCCATAAGGTCTTCATCAATGGTGATGCTCCCCTCATAATGGAGATCGGCATCAGTAACAACCGCTCTATGAAGTTTTGATTTCAGCATCGTTCTCTGCATCATTTCACCTACCTAAATAATTTCTCCAAACACATAATTATCTATAAGCCGTGGCGTGCCTACCCAGACAGCCAGAGCCAGCACAGATTTTCCATCAAGACGCCCGACATCTTTCATTGTCTCGGCATCACATATCTTGACATAATCAATTCTGGTACCGGGGTGTTTCTCTATAAAATCCGTCACTTCTTTTATTATTGTGCCGGCATCCCGCTGTCCATGATTATAAAGATCGGCAGCACGTTTGAGTGAACGGATCAGGCTCAGTGCGGACTCACGCTCATCTTCTTTTAGATATGCATTCCTGGAACTCATGGCAAGGCCATCCGGTTCTCTTACAGTCGGCATCCCCACAACTTCAATATCCATGTTGAGATCGGCCACCATCTTTTTTATCACTATCAATTGCTGAAAATCCTTCCTTCCGAAGATGGTAACATGGGGTTTAATGATATTGAACAGTTTTGCGCAAATCGTTGTGACACCTCTGAAAAAACAGGGTCGTGATAAACCACAGAGGTTATCGGTTATATTTTCTACACTTATATATGTCTGATAATTTTCAGGATACATCTGCGAATTCGGCGGATAGAAAATAACGTCCACCCCGACATCTCTGGAGAGTCTCTCATCCCTTTCAAAATCTCTGGGGTACTTGTCCAGATCTTCATTCGGACCAAACTGTGTGGGGTTCACATATATGCTGGTTATCAGGCAGTCCCCCCGTTTTCTTCCCTCTTTCATCAGCTCCAAATGTCCGTCGTGGAGGTACCCCATGGTAGGGACAAAGGCGATCCTTTTACCCCGGAGCCTTAAAGATTCTGAAAAATCCTGCATATCGCGTACTGTCTTAATAATCTCCATACGGCGTCAGTTCCTTCACAAAAAAAAGCCTCTCCGCTTTGAAACGGGAGGCCCTGAAATCGCTTGTTATTCTAGCTCTGGCTCTCTTCCGTCCCAGTCCATAGATAAAATACATGGATCCAAGCGGACTGTTGCGCCTCCTATCAGAAGATCATTCCCCTGTCAAGAAATTTATGCAGGGATGTTACAATGACACTTGCAATCCTGCCTCGGATAGTTTACATACAACACCCTTGTAGAAAGACGGAATTCGGAAGTTTTATTTTTTTAACCAAACGGCGAGTTGCCTACTATTGACAAACCAACATCAGGAATTAATATACGTAAATGAAGGTTTCGAAACTCTCGCCTTCCAGGTAACTTGATAGATGGGCAGGGGCGAATTCTCGTCGCCCGGCAATGAAGGGCGGTTAAGGCTTCCCCAACCCTAACAGCGAAATGCAGATTAATATTTGATCCCTATACAGCTGTGTTACAAATTACTTCCCATTATAATCCCGATACGTCGGGATACTGGAGCTTTTTAAGAAGCCTCTATTACTTTTAAAGGGGAAACAGATGTCAGCTTATTATGTATGCAAGAAGACACAGGATTTCATCATAGAACCCTGCGATGATAATACCTGTGAGTGGTGGTTAAAAAATGATACCTTTTGCAATTGCACCTGGGTTGCCTGTAACTATGGCCCTTTTACGCTTGAGGAAGTTGGCGATATGATGGGCGTTACCAGAGAGAGGATACGGCAGATAGAGGCAAAAGCTCTCAAGAAACTGCAACACAAAAAAAGAAAGGACCAATTGATCGACTTTGCAACAGCGCAAAATATCGACGAGTAAGTTACGTTTTCTTTCTTGATTTCAAATTGTCAAAAAATCTTTTCACATGTCTTCGTATCTCTGCCCTCGAAGAAAGAAGTGCGGATATCTCAAATTCGTATTCCAGGGCTGTGGCCTTATCAAGACGCGGAACAATATCTGATATCCTCTTTACAGCTTCGATCGCCCTGGCAGGTCTTCGGGAAAGTTCACCTGCAACTGACATTGCGTCTCCCATAAATGTTTCAGGCGGGGACACTTTGTTCACAAGGCCGATCCTGAATGCCTCCCTCGCTCCGATGGGTTCGCCCAACATGGTGATTTCTTTTGCTTTGGCGGTTCCGACGATTCGCCTGAGCGGATCAAATAATGGATTCAGACCGAACTTCAGCTCCGGGTGACCAAATATTGCCGTCTCAGATGCAATAATCATGTCGCATACCGTGACAAGGTTGAATCCTCCCCCCAGGGCTATCCCGCTTACTGCAGCTATCACAGGTTTTCTACATGTGTAAATCTTCTGGAGGCTTTGGATCATAATCCTCAGATAATTTTCATACTCGCCTTCTTCAAGGATTGATATTTCTTTCAGATCAACGCCGGCCGAAAATATAGTATCACCCCCAGTAAGTATAACAGCCCTGACAGAGTCGTCTTTTTCAAACTGGCTGAAACAATCCATCAACTCACGTCTCATCTCACGGGAAAGTGCATTCATTTCACCCGGACGATTCAGCGTCAGAATAGTATAGCCTTCTTCTCTAGTGACCAGTATCGTATTATATTTCATATGAGTCCGGCCTTCTGTTCACCATCTCCTTCAACTCTTTGCCTGTTTTGAAGAACACGGCATATCTTGCGGGCACATACGCCTCTTCCCCTGTCTTGGGATTTCTTCCCATACGAGACCTCCGTGCGGTAACACCAAAGACCCCAAAATCCCTTATCTCTATCTTTTCCCCCTCCGAAAGCGTTTTTCTCATACCTTCAAAGATGGCATCCACTGCAAAGTTGATATCTTTTTTCGAAAAATCAGTCCCCCTGGTCCGTATTTTTTCAACCAGATCTTTCTTCGTCATATCAAACCCCACATGCCGGTTTATATAAATAGCTGATGCCGGATCCGATTTGTCTGAATTCTGCCAAAACAGCAGAGATTGTTTCACTTGCGATATACCGAAGCAGGCTCTTTCGCTTTTCCTCAGGATACACGACTTCCGGCTTGCCCTCTATACCTGCGAGATCTGTCGCTACATCGATCGCGAATTCCATATTACCGAGATCGTCAACAAGGCCTGCATTGAGCGCCTGCCGGCCGGTAAATATCCTTGCATCGGCAATACCTTCCAGATTTTCCTCGGAAATGTTTCTATTTGATACTACTGCATCAAGGAACTGTTTCTGAATATCATCAATAACGCCCTGAATAAGGCTCCTATCAGCGGTCGTCATTTCGCGCACCGGAGACCCTACATCCTTATATCTGCCTGTCTTGACAACGGTGGCCTTCAGTCCAATCTTTTCCAACAAATCTTCTATTTGAGAAAACTGTGCTATTACGCCTATGCTTCCGGTTATTGTGCCGGGATTGGCAATAATCCTGTCAGCGGCACAGGCAATATAATATCCTCCCGATGCCGCGACCGATCCCATTGAGACCACTACTTTTTTGGATTTTTTGAGGCGCAATACTTTGTCATATATTTCCTGAGAAGGAACCACTGCTCCGCCTGGTGAATTAATACGCAGTACAATTGCCTTAACATTGTCGTCTTTCTCATATGTATCCAGCTGCTCGATGGTGTCCTTCGAATTGCTTAGAACGCCCTCAATCGTTACAACACCGATTTTGTCTTTGTCTGTAAAAGAAAAATCCTGATTCTTCTCTCCGTAACTAACAAGGAAGCGAAGAATCAGGAAAAAGGACACACCGATAATGGCTAGAAGCAGGAAACCTGAGATCACGGGATGTTTTTTCATTAATCCATTCTCAAAAGAGATGATTTTCTGCAGATACTGAAGCTCCCCACAACAAGTTGAGGGGAATCTCCGACTGTTAAGGAGAATATTATTTTTTATTCACTCGCTAACCCCGCCGCAAGCAGCGGGGTTAGCGCTCGCTGTTCAGTTCAAACCTTTATGCCTGCCAGCATGTCACCAAGATTGGAAACGACTTTCTCATTATTGTTTATATACTGTTTCTTAGATGTGTCATCAGAAGCCTTCTCTGAATCCTTAATACTCAGGCCTATTTTCTGGCTGACAATATCAACATTCTTTACAACTGCTGACACAACATCACCAACAGAATAGATATCTTTGGCAGATTTAATTCTCTCGTGGCTTATCTCGGAGATATGTACCAGTCCCTCTACGCCCTCTTCTATTTGAACAAAGACACCAAAGTCCGTAATATTTGTCACCTTCCCGGTAATCATAGACCCTGGGGCATATCTGGAAGCAAGTTGTTCCCATGGATTCTCCTCAAGTTGTTTGATTCCGAGGGAAAATTTCTCCGCATCCACATCAATCCCTAAAATCACTGCTTCAATTTCCTGACCCTTTTTATAGAATTCCGATGGGTGCTTTATTCGCTTTCTCCAGGAAATATCAGATACATGTATCAAACCGTCGATATCATCTTCAATTCCCACAAATATACCGAAGTCCGTAATATTTTTTATCTCACCCTTTATAACGGTCCCCTCGGGATATCTTTCTTTAAGCTCTATCCACGGATTAGGCATTGTCTGCTTGAGGCCAAGCGAAATTCTCTTGTTTTCAGGATTTACATCCAGTACCATTACACGCACGACATCACCTACAGACAATATCTTGGAAGGATGCCGTATCTTCTTGGTCCAGAACATCTCGGATACATGCACCAGCCCTTCGACTCCCTGTTCAATTTCAACGAATGCACCATAATCCATAATGCTTACAACTTTTCCCTCTATAATGGACTCAAGGGGATATTTCTCGACAATGACATTCCATGGATTTTCCGTAAGCTGTTTAAGCCCCAACGACACCCTTTCTTTTTCTCTGTCAAAGCTGAGGACCTTAACGGTAATCTTGTCGTCCCTGGAGAATGTCTCCGATGGATGTCGTATCCTTCCCCACAGCATATCGGTTATGTGTAATAGTCCGTCTATACCTCCCAGATCTATAAACATGCCATAATCAGTGATGTTCTTTACAATACCCTCTATTATTTTACCTTCTTCCAAGGTTTCAAGGGTCTTTTTCTTTTGCTCTTGCCTTTCTACTTCCAGTATGGATTTCCTGGACAGGACAACGTTGTTTCTTTTTCTGTCGTATTTCAGAATCTGGAAATCCATTGTCTGTCCGATATATCTGTCAAGATCCTTTACCGGGTGCGTACTGACCTGGGAACCCGGAAGAAAAGCGGGCAATCCGATATCAACCGAAAGACCACCCTTCACTCTCTGTACAATCGTACCCTCTATCGTGCCGTTCTCCTCGGCTATCTTTACAACATCATCCCATATTTTCATCCTGGAGGCTTTTTCTTTCGAAAGTATTAATTCGGCATCCTTTCTCCGATCAACGAGAACTTCTATTTCATCACCCACAGAAATCGTTATATTACCATCACTGTCTGTAACCTCATTAAGATACAGGACCCCTTCTGTCTTGTAGCCAACATCAACCATCGCCGCATCATCATTTATCTGGACGATTTTCCCCATTACGACCTTACCGATGGCCACGTCCTGCAGATTCTGCTCGTAGAGCTCCACAAAACTTATATCTTCTTCCTCTTTCTGCAGCCCCACCTCATCCGTATCTTTTACTTCTTTCTTTTCCGGTTCAGTTATTAAGTTATCTTCGTTAACCATTAATAAATACCCCCTGACATTTTTCTGGATATACATCCAATCTTGCATATCTAACATACTGAAAGTAAAATATCAAGCTTGGTTATGCCCTCAAATCGGACATAGGTTTGGTGCGATCAACCCCTTTTTGGTCTTTACTCACAAAAATCATTTTTATATGTCTTTTCAAGCTGTTTGATATAATCATCTCAACGAAATGGGTTTTCATTGACGCGTCCCAAATTCTGTGTTAGGAAAGCCATCTATAAGCAGTAAAAGCGATAACTCTAAGTCATTTTAAGGTTGGCGGCTGGATAGAAAAACCCTGACCTAATGTATGAATGCAGAAAATCCTGAGGGAGGACAGGAAGACTGATGAGATCGTCCAGATTGCCTACCTTTCCAACCTCAATTCATTATATAAATAACGGAAATCAAAAATTCAGTTATTAACTGATAATCAATTCTATAGTTGAAGAAAACTTAATTTCAAACTGCCGGATGAGAACATATCATCTAGAAGTAGATTTATGTCGTCATTTGTTCTGTTCTTTCGAAAAGAGACGGTGAAATTAGAAATTTCCTCAATACGCCTCATATTTTCATTCGCGTTTCTTGAATAACTTCTGATTGAACTATCTCAAAAAAAAGATTCATTATAAAAAATTGAGTGCTGACATAAATCAAATCATCAAACGGCAAAGGAGGTGATGGATTAAAAGCATAGGAAAAGCGTACAATGTATAATGGATATTTATTTTTCTTTGGCACGATGTTTTTGTCGCCTAATAACTTCTTACCTACATTTTGATTCACAGAGGAGGGAAAAATGTTAGCTACAACAGGTAGATTTTTTGCGGATAAATTCAGGAGACTCCTTCCGGATTCCTTTCTTTTCGCCATACTCCTGACCTTTCTGGCTGCGATCCTGGCTTTCGTTTTTGTTAACGCAAAACCGTTCGGAATCGTTCAGGCGTGGTACAAAGGGTTTTGGAGCCTGCTGGCATTCGCCATGCAGATGGTATTAATCCTGGTGACCGGCTATGCCCTTGCCATATCGCCGCCCATTTCCAAGTTTCTTGACTGGCTGGCAACCAAAGTCAAGTCCCCGGTGGCTGTGTATGCGACCGTCGGTATTGTCGGCTGTATCTGTTCGATGATAAGCTGGGGGTGGATCGTCCTGACCGCAGTTCTGGCAAGGGAACTTGCCCTACGGGTCAAAAAGGTCGATTACCGTCTCCTCTGCGGGTGTGTATACGCCTCATTTCTTCCATGGGAAGGCGGCCTTTCCAGCTCCGTT
>JAFGQD010000113.1 GCA_016935875.1 Deltaproteobacteria bacterium | reverse complement strand
GTCAAGGTATTCAGGGCAAAGACAGGGGATGATCTAAAAAAATATATCCTGGATCTCTGCAGGGAAAAAGGCGTCAAAAACATCGTTAAATCGAAATCGATGGCCTCGGAAGAGGTGGATCTCAATCCGGCCCTTGCAGAAGCCGGCATCGGGGTCAAGGAAACGGATCTCGGCGAATGGATTATTTCTCTGGCCGGTCATAAACCCTCTCACATGGTGATGCCCGCCATACATCTGAATCGCTACCAGGTCTCTGAGTATTTCTCCCGGGAACTGGACAAATCGATAGACCCTGACATCGCCTCCATGGTTCAGGTCGCTAGGGTTACACTGAGAGAAAAGTTTCTCGGCGCGGATATGGGAATAACCGGGGCCAATTTCGGTATTGCCGAAAACGGGGCCATCGGTCTCGTAACAAATGAAGGGAATGGCAGGCTCGTCACGACACTTCCACCTATTCATGTCGTTATCATAGGATACGAAAAACTCATCCCCGCATTAACAGACGCAACCCCTATCCTGCGACTCCTCCCCAGGGGCGCGACAAGCCAACTCATGACAAGCTACATGAGCATCATATCCGGACCGACGCCTATCATGGTCAAACGAAACGGCAAATGGGAGGAAGATGAAAAGGAGGTCCATTACATCCTCCTCGACAACGGGAGACTCGCCGCCGCCCATGACGAGACCTTTAAGGAGATATACCAGTGCGTACGGTGCGGTTCATGTCTTAATGTCTGTCCCATTTACGCGCTTGTTGGGGGGCATGTATACGGTGGGCACACTTACGCGGGAGGGATCGGGACCATTCTGACCGCTTTCATGAGCGGTATGGAGGATTTTGAGGATTTTAACGAGCTGTGTATCGGGTGCCGCAGATGCACCACGGTATGCCCGGGAATGATCGATATTCCCGGACTCATAGAAGAACTTCGCAAGCGGTCTGTCAAAGAACATGGCCTGCCCTTTGTCATGGATAAGATATTCAATGTCATGACAAACAGACGTCTGTTTCACGGCCTTGTGCGCACGGCTTCCATCGCGCAGAAACCGTTCACGTCGAAAGGCCTGGTGCGTCACCTGCCCCTCTTCCTCGCCGGAATGACAAAAGACCGCAGCCTTCCGTCTATCGCGAAGGTTCCGCTTCGTGATCGTATTGATACCGTAATAAAAAAGATTGAGAATCCCGTGAGGCGTGTTGGTTTTTTCAGCGGCTGCACCATGGATTTTGTCTTTCCGGAAACCGGCCAGAACGTCATCAAGGTCATCCAGGACCTCAATATGGAGGTTGTGTACCCTGACGGGCAGGGATGTTGCGGAAAGCCGGTGTCGGCTACCGGAGATGTCGAACATACAAAGAAGATCGCGATGAACAACATACAGGCGTTTGAAGATCTCGATCTCGACACCATCATCTGTGCCTGCCCGACAGGGGTGGAACAGATCCGTGACTACCCGCGGCTGTTCGAGGATGAACCGAAATGGAAACTGCGGGCACAACGTATGGCGGACAAGATGCAGGAGTTTTGTTTTTTTGTCGCCCGTGAATATGAAAAGACAGGCCGATTGAAAAAAGCAGCCACAAAGGCCGATGCGATAAAGGTCACCTACCATGATTCATGCCACCTGAAACGTGTGCTGGACATCCATGATGAACCCCGGAAGCTCATAGAGTCTGTCGGGGGCTATGAATTGGTGGAGATGAAAGACGAGGACAAGTGTTGCGGCATGTCAGGCGCCTTCGGTGTTCAGCACAGCAACCTGTCAATTCCGATTCTTGAGCAGAAGATGAACAACATCAAGGATAGCGGGGCTGAGATTGTTGCCTGTGCATGTTCGGGATGCATGGTCCAACTCCAGGGGGGTATCGACCAGCAGGCCCCGGACAAAAAGATGAAACATGTAGCTGATATACTTGCTGAAAATATCAAAGGCGCTTAACTCTAACAGTTGGTTATTGCTGAAGTTCTTTTACAACAATGCGTAGAAATTGGTAGTATGATTATTGAACCGGAATTTACATTCTTTCCGGTGAAGGGAATGGGGAGTTCCGATAGGGTGACATGGTTTGCATATTAATAAAAAGCCGAGGCCGGGGCAACCCTGTCAAAGTGACATACGGTATGTCATATCGGTGTGTGACAGTTAACTGGTTGTTTATATGCATAAAGATATAATCTGATCCTGAGAATAGGTCATTATGGCATCGTGGTTGGTCGATCTGATTTTTCCGAAATACTGTACCATCCGGATAAATTATTCATAACATATTGAGATCATATAATAACATAGGCATGCAACTGGGAATTCATGGATTGGCATGATTGTTGGATAGGGCTACTGACAATGCTCGGAATTCGGAATTTGCGCTCTGAAATCCCGGAATGACGGGACGTTAAGTACTTTTTATCGTGCTGCTTTCGTCAAGAGCCTATCAGAGATTAAACTGAGGTATAACGTAAACCAAAGGAGCGGTACCAATGTTAGGAGAAGAAACAAAAAAGAAATTTCGTGAAATAGTGGGAGAGGAATTCTGCCTGGATTCTGTAGAGGATTTGATCAGTTATTCCTACGATTCCTCTGTGGATGAGGCAATGCCGGATGTTGTTTTGATGCCGGCCAGTACGGAACAGGTCTCGGCTATCATGAAAGTGGCCAATGAAGAAGGAATCCCGGTTACCCCACGAGGAGCGGGCACGAATCTCAGTGGAGGGACCGTTCCCCTGAAGGGCGGAGCCGTGCTGGTATTGACACGCATGAACAGGCTTATCGAGCTTAACAAGGAAAACAGATACGCCATCGTTGAGGCCGGACATACCAATCTAAGCCTGCAGAACAAGGCCAAACAAGAAGGGCTCTTTTATCCTCCGGATCCCGCCTCCTGGTCGGTGAGTACCCTTGGGGGAAACGTCGGCGAAAACGCCGGCGGACCTCGTGGCGTCAAATATGGTGTGACACGGGACTGGATACTGGGTCTCAAGGCTGTGCTGGCTGATGGCAGGATCATCAATGCCGGCGGCATTACCGCCAAAAATGTTACGGGGATAGACCTCATATCACTCTTTACTGGATCCGAGGGATGCCTGGGGATTGTAACGGAAGTTACGGTAAAGTTGCTCCCCCTTCCGCCGTTCCAGCAGAGCATCCAGGCATTTTTCCCGCAGCTGGACGGTGCAAGCAAAACGGTTGCCCGCATCATCGGATCGGGTATCGTCCCTGTGGCGCTGGAACTCATGGACAAGGTGGTAGTGAACATGATCGAAGATTCGGCCCATATCGGATTGCCCAGAGATGTGGAGGGAACGCTGCTGATCATGGTTGATGGCGAGGAGGCGACCTGCAGACAGCAGGTGGAAATCATCGCGGAAATCTGTAGAGAAGAAGGGTCTTCTGCCGTACAGGTAGCCGAATCGGTCGAGGAAGAGGAAAAATTGTGGCTCGGCCGTAGGAGCGCGTTTGGTGTCATGTCCAGAAAGATGCCCACCTGTGTACTGGAGGACTGCACGGTTCCGGTCAGCAATCTGCCGGCAATGATCAAGGGAATCGTTGCAATCGGAGAAAAATACAAGCTCACGATAGGCGTTATGGCCCATGCCGGTGATGGTAATACCCATCCGATGATCGTTACCGACAAGCGTGACAAGGAAGAGTGGGAGCGGGTCGAGAAGGCCGTTTCCGAAATATTTCAACTTGCGGTGGATCTTGGTGGAACCCTTTCGGGAGAACATGGTATCGGCATATCAAAGAAGCCGTTCCTGCCGCTGATAATGAATGAGGATGCCAGAAGACTTATGGTAGAGGTCAAGTCCGTTCTGGATCCGAAAGGGATATTGAATCCCGGAAAATTTATCGAATAACCAGGCCTGGTTGGGTCAAATGAATGAGAAAGTTGTGAAAGTAATGGAAAAAAATAAACCCTTATTAAGTGATGTCACCAATGAGCATGTATATCATTGCGCAAAATGTGGCCTGTGCCTTGACGCCTGCCCGGTGTACAGAGAAATGCTTATGGAATCTTACAGTCCGCGCGGCAAGGTTCAACTGGCAAAGCATATCATAGAAGGAGATATCGAAATCACGGAGCATATGAACGATATTCTCTTTTCGTCATGCCTTCTTTGCGGATCATGTGTGGCTGCCTGTCCGAGCGGTGTGCGTCAGGATGCCCTGTTCTCCGGATTACGCTGGCGCGCTGCTGAACGGTACGGACTGGGTTTTACCAAAAAACTGTTTTTCCAGGTGATTGCCCATGGGTGGTTGATGTCCACCTCCGCATGGTTCGGAAAATGGGTGCGGAAGATATTCGGCGGTCCATGGATAGAAAGCAAAATGAAGGCCGGCAATCTTCCCATAACC
>JAFGQD010000112.1 GCA_016935875.1 Deltaproteobacteria bacterium | reverse complement strand
TCACTCACAGCTCCATGTTCCGCTATGATTGAAGCGGGCACCCCGAGAAGTTCCACCTTTGAGGTATTGCTGTATGTAACCACACCCCTTTCCAGAAATACCGAACTGCCCGGCACATCTGTCAGACGGTCGGTAATCAGGCCCCCGGTGCACGATTCTGCTACCGAGAGTGTCAATCCTCTACCGGTGAGAAGTGCGGCCACTATCCCTTCCATGGTATCATCGTCATAACCGAATATATGTCTGTGAAGTTTTGCTTCTATTCTCTCACAGACAACTCCGAGGCTTTCTTCTACACGATCCCTGTCTTCGCCTCTGGATGTGACAACCAGACATATCTCCGGAAACCGGGGATAGGAGCCCACACATACACCGGGAATCTCCAGCTCTTCATGCTGAAGCGCCTCATCGATTCTTGACTCTGTCAGTCCAAAGATCTTTATCGTTCTCTTCGCAACATATTCACGATACACGAGCTTTTCTCTGAAGAGAGGAATCACACCCCCCGTAAGCATATTCCTTGCCTCGCCGGGAACTCCCGGTATGACGGCGACATGCCTGCCGCTTCGCTCCAGGAAAAATCCGCAGGCAGTACCGACGGCGTTATCTATGATACCGGCACCTTCGGGAAATACGGCCTGTTTCGCGTTGTTTTCCGTCCACGGAATATTAAGTCTGCTAAATCTCCCTTTAAGCCGCTTAAGAACGGCATCGTCGGTGTATAAATCAAGGTCGAATGCACCGGCAACAGCCGCTGTCGTCATATCATCCTCTGTCGGGCCGAGGCCCCCTGTAACGATAAGCGCATCGGAGATTCCCAGGAGATAATCAAGCCCCCCCTTAATAGCCTTTCCATCGTCTCCAACGGCCATTACGGCCGACACACGCCACCCCTGTGCATCCAGCTCACGTGCGATAAAGGAAGAATTTGTATCCTGCGTCATGCCGCTTGTCAGCTCGTTCCCTATAACCAGTATTCCGATATCCATTCCGTTCCCCTACAGTATAAATCCGATAAGCAGAAGCAATACGATATTCCCATACATGCCGGCAGCTATGTCATCACCAACCACGCCATAGCCCCCGGGAAGACTTCTCTCGCAGAGACGTATGGGAAATGGCTTGATAATGTCAAAAACTCTAAACAGTATAAATCCCCAGAATATATGCCAGGCAGTCGGCGCAACCAGAAACATGGTGACCTGAAAGCCCGCTATTTCGTCAATAACGATCCGGCCCGGGTCCTTCTCATTGTATATTTTTTCCGCCTCCTGTGAAACATAAACGGCAAAAAGCGAAAAAGCGACAACCGACAGAAGGTAAAGAGGCCATGGAAAGCGGGAAAAAACCATATACACAGGTATGCCCACCAATGTCCCCGCCGTTCCGGGGGCAAAAGGTGAAAGGCCACTGCCCAGACCCGTTGCCGCGATCCGTATCAATCTGTCATGCATGGTATCATGCCCCGCTCATTTCACTGGGTACAGAAGTACAATGAGTGATTCCCTTTGTCAATGAATAACTGGGATTTAGCGCTCGGTGAACTTGAATCCTGTAGAATTCAGGGTTGCGATATCTACGCAGTGCCGGTATCATTTTTGAAGGATACACTTCAGAACTAAAGGATACCGAGCACAATTATGGAAGAGCCAACCGACAGATTAGAAAATATTGGATGTTAAGATCCTCCCCCTTTAGTTCAGAAATTTGCCATCCTTAAACATGCCTTCTTCCTTCCTTCCATCAGGATATATTAAAATCCCTTCTCCATCCATTTTGTTCTTATTAAATTGCCCGGTATATTTTCTTCCATCCGGAAAAGTCATAACTCCGTTGCCCTGGATATTGTTATTCTCTACTTGACCAACATATTTCTTACCATCAGCGAAAGCAACCATCCCCTGACCGTGAGGTTTGCCGTCCTTGAACTCTCCTTCATAGATAACGCCGTTGGGATTTGTCATAACACCTTTGCCGTTCATGATACCATCCTTGAACTGACCAACATATTTGGCGCCGGAGTAATAGGTCAATTCACCCTGTCCGTCCCGCGCACCTTCCTTGACTTCTCCTACGTATTCTTTGCCCATCGGAAGGCCCTTGATCCACGTTCTCCCGGCATCTTCAACCTCCTTCGGTTGAAATTTTTTGCCCTCTGGATAGGAAAAGGTCCCCTGCCCATGAGGCTTGCCGTCCTTGATTTCACCCACGTATGTGGTTCCATCAGCCTCGGTCAGTGTCCCCTGGCCTTGAGGCTTTCCGTCCTTGAGTTCTCCCACATTTTTTTCCCCTTTCCCTTCTTCGAGCGCCTGAGGTTCTTTGAGAGATTGAGGTTCTTTCTTCTGTTCAACACTTGCATCCTCATTTGAGCACATACATAATACAAAAACCAGTGCGAAACAGAGCAGAAAAAGAGCCAATTGACGTAATTTTTTCATCTTTTTGTTATCCTCCCATCTTTTATATTCGTTCTTTTAGCCTGATTATCATGGAGGGAAGCGGCCTTCGCTCCTCATGCAATCACTGCACCGCAACCGATTCCATCGAGGGTAGCAACAACGGAATCAAAACCATCAAAAGACAGGCCGACAGATTGCTAATAAATGCTTTTGACCCATAAGCTTAACGTATATGAAAACGAAATGCCACTTCAAAAACGACTTTTCTTTTCCTTGACACTCAACATGCTTTTTATATAAAAATGGGACCGCATTCTCAATCAATATATTGTACAGAATAGCAAGTGCATAAAATCAAGAATTTTCCATTAACAGTCTGAGATTCCCCTTAGCCCGCCGGTGCAAAAGCTGAGATCACGTTTATACGGAGTTGCAAGTATCTTCAATCGTGTCGTGAAACAGGAGTCGCTCTGAAACCACGAGGAACACAGATAGTGGCAAAATTCTTCAACTGTTCAAGGGATATCCTTAATGACAGGGAATCTATTGAGCAGATGTTGCGCGACGGCATCAACAGATGCGCCCTCGGCCTTGTGAGCCTCGACTGCCGCTGTTATGATCCCATAGGAATAACCGCAATCGCTGTCATAAGCGAATCGCACGTGGCCATACACACATACCCCGAAACGCGTCACGCGTCCCCGGATATCTTCACCTGCTCACGCGAGCGCCAGTCATCTCTTGATCTGATGGATTATTTCAAGGAAGAGCTTGCTCCGGGCAGCACAAGGATCGCGGAGATTTCACGGGGAAATCCCATTGAGATACACAGCAAGAACTGGATAACGGATGACACGAATCTGGGCGGTTTCGATATACGGTATCATATCGATAAAGATATCTTCAGCAGGGTGTCGAAGTTTCAGAACATCAGTATCATCTACGATCTGACGATGCACCCGGGGGCCTTTATTGATATGGATCGAGAGATTTTTCTGGACAATCTCTTCACAAAGATCAGTGCCAGCCTGAACCCTTCCGGTATGATCACGGCCCAGTGCTGCTCGGATTACGACGAGGAAAGCTTAAAGGTAGCAGAAGGTATCCTGACAAAGTTCTTTTCAGATGTCC
>JAFGQD010000111.1 GCA_016935875.1 Deltaproteobacteria bacterium | reverse complement strand
TTCTTTGAGTTTCCATTTTCTTCCGTGAGGGTAACCGTCACTTGCCCGGATCTCTTCTCCAGATAATTCGCCCGTGCCCCGGTACTGATATCGATGCCGTTATCCTTAAAGGACCTTGCGAGAACGGCAACCGCCCGTGCATCTTCAATAGGCAGAATATGTTTCTCCATCTCTACCAGATGCACCTTTACGCCGAATCTGTTCATGATATAGGCAAACTCACATCCGATAGCACCTGCTCCAAGTATAATCAGGCTGTCAGGCAGTTTCTTGAGAGAAAGAATTCCGGTCGAAGAAAGGACCTGCTTTTCATCAAACTCGAATCCTTGCATCTGCAAAGGGCGAGATCCCGTGGCAATGATAATGTTTTTTCCCGTAATCTCGGTTTGATCTTCAAGGGCTACCCTGTTTTTTGATACAATTCTGGCGGTACCCTGAACATGGTCAATCTTGTTCTTTTTCAGTAGATACTCTACTCCTGTGACTAGGAAACGGACCGCTTCCCTGGATTGATCGTGCACATATCCGTAATCAAACGCTCTAGTATCAACGGCAAGACCCATCTTTTCCAATTCAAATCGAGAATGAAAAATTCCCGCCTGATAAATGAGACTTTTCGTCGGAATGCATCCCCAGTTCAAACAAATACCGCCAAGGGTGTCTTTCTCAATAATACAGGCCTTCAGACCCAACTGAGAGGCCCGGATACCGGCAACATATCCACCGGGACCGGCTCCCATTATTATCACATCATATTCAGCCGTTTTTGCCATTCTTGTAAGCCTGGTTTTTTGTATTTCTCAATTGTGAAAAAGGGGGGACTGGATGGAATCCAGCTTTTGTTATACCTTGAGTGTCCCTATCAGATCATGTATGTCATCAATGCCTTTCTCCGACAGGTACCTTTCCATATCATCTATAATATCAGCAGTTACCCCCGGATTGAGAAAGTTTGCCGTTCCCACCTGGACTGCTTTTGCACCCACAATGAGAAATTCGAGGGCATCGCGGGCGTTCATTATCCCTCCTACGCCTATCACCGGTATCGAAACGGTGTTGACCACTTCCCACACCATCCTGAGCGCGACCGGTTTTATCGCCGGTCCGGACAGACCGCCCGTGACATTTTTAAGGTGTGGAACCCTCTTCTCTATGTCTACCGACATCCCGGTAATCGTATTGATTAGCGACAGAGCGTCTGCACCTGCAGCTTCAACGCGCCTTGCAATCTTCGTTATATCCGTTACGTTCGGGGTAAGTTTCACAATAACGGGAAGACGAGAGACGCTCTTCACGGCTCTCGTAACTTCTTCAGCAACGGCCGGATCGGAACCGAAGGTGATCCCTCCTCTCTTGACATTGGGACAGGATATGTTTACCTCAACCGCCGCCACCCCCTCGGCATCGTTGAGGATCTCCGCTACATTCGCGTAATCCTCGATTGTTTCCCCGAAAATATTTGCAATTACTACTGAATCAACACTTCGGAGCCAGGGTAGTTTGTCGTCAATAAAGGCCCGTACACCCACGTTCTGGAGACCGACGGCGTTGAGCATTCCTGAAGCCGTTTCTACGATCCTCGGCGGCAAATTTCCCTCTCTCGGTTTGAGGGACAATCCCTTTACAATAATAGCACCCAAGCGGTCAAGATCAAGATAATCGGAATATTCCTCACCATAGCCGAATGTGCCCGAAGCGGTCATGACGGGATTTTTAAGTGTCAGTCCTCCTATATCAACGGTCATTTTTACATTCATGTCACTATCCGTTATATTCGCTGAATTCTACACTATAGATATCAAATACCGGCCCTTCTTTGCAGACTCGTACGAGACCTCCGCCCGTTTCGCCTGATTTTATCTTCACGACACAGCCGAGACAGGCCCCGATACCGCATGCCATACGTTCTTCGAGAGAAACCTGACATGCAAACGGCCGGTCCTTTAATAATTCCTGCAGGCTCATGAGCATTGGATTCGGACCGCAGGAATATAATTGAATATCATCGTCCGAGTAGAGGTCCATATCTTGTTTAAAGAGCTCTGTGACGGGTCCATGATGACCTCTGCTTCCATCATCCGTGCTTATCTTCACTCCTGAGCATAGATCTTCAAGCCTATCCAGACCTGCGAGAGACTCAGAAGTCCCAGCCCCCATGTAACATAATATCTCCATTCCGCGAATATCTTCTCCATAGCGTTCCGCGAGAAATGAAAGGGGGGCTATACCGACCCCGCCGGCTATAAGAGCTATCTTTTTACATGTCGAGGGAATATCAAATCCCCTCCCAAGCGGGCCCAGTATGTTCAGGATATCACCCTCTCTCAGCCTGGAAAAGGCTTCTGTCCCCTTCCCCACAACCTTGTAAAGAATTTCAATGTATGTATCATTACCACGGGAGTATGCCGAATAAATACTAAATGGTCTGGAAAGAAAGGGATCGTCACCGTTTCTCATTCTCACCATGACAAACTGCCCCGGAAGGGATGCCATGAAGGAGGCGGACACCTTCAAGACCATCAGAAAATGTCCTCGGTTAGTTTCTATTTGAGAAGAGACTGTTGCGGAGATATAAGGTTTCATAATTTTCTCATCTTAAAATTTGCCCACATTATAAGGGCATCTTCACCTGTCTCGGAGTAGTAAGAAGGTCTTATCCCTTCTACCACAAAGCCGAATCTTTTGTACAACGCTAAGGCGGCCTCGTTCGATTTTCTTACCTCCAGAGTACCATAGATGGCGTCTTTACAGGAGGAGATTGCTATCATTCTCGAGATGAGTTTCGAAGCCACCCCATGCCGCTTCCAGTCTTCATGCACGGCGATATTTCTGAGGTGAACCTCATCGCTGACTACCGCAAAGCTTATATACCCGACAATATGTCCATTCACAGTGGCTGTAAGATCATGGCAGAAGGGGTGTTGCATCTCCTCCAGAAACATGCCTTGCGACCAGGGTGTAGAAAAGGAGGTACGCTCAATCAAGAGGACATCATCCAGATCTTCTGCAATCATATCGCGCGTTTCAATATTGACAGTCTTGTTCGTCATACAGGATATTCCCGCCTAAAAGATTCTTATAATCAGGGTGGCGAGAAGGAAAAGTCCCGCGAACACGGGGACAGCACCACGCAGTTTAATTGTGTTCAGGGCCACAGCGCTACCGAGAACGGGAATGAAGAAGTAGGTATATGAAAGGGCCTTCAGAATTCTCTCCGGAAGGATGGGAAATGCCCATTTGAGAATCGCCACACCCGGTACCAGACATACAAGAACAAAAACAACCGTACCCACAAATGTCTTCATAAGCCCGTGCATATGTTCCTTTCCAAGCCGTTTTATATCGCCCAGCCGGGCATATTCAACGGCTCTCCGGGAAAGTTTTTCATTCGTTGTTATTATCCATACATCAAACCGTTGGGCAAGGATACCGAAAGGGAGGAAGAGAAGAATGGTCAGCGCGACAAGTTCGCGTGGAGGATGCCCCGATTCTCTCCCCGCCAGTATGGCTCCCGCCGTTGCTAAAACGGCGGCGATTGAATCGTTGGGTGGGATGTACAGCCCTACCGGTGATCTGTCGATCCACAGAAGTTCTATGAATGCTCCTATTATCAATCCTGTGAATGGTTCCGAAAGCGCCATTCCTATGACAGGTCCGACGACAACGGGCCTTGATATCATGGCCTGCAGAAATACCCTGTCCAAACATATAACTCCGCCCAGAAGGGCCACTTCAAGGAAATTCAACCACATGATACGCCTTTAGGGTCTGTCATGAAAGTTGTGTTTGGGATTGCCGTACTTCTTTACCACCTCCAGGAAATCAACGGGCCTGTCTCTCGGAACACACCGTATCTCTATCTTGACTCCTGAATCAGCAAGCAACATCAGATCCTTTACGTTGTTTTCGTTCAACGATATAGACGTTGTCGGCCGGCATATACAGTCATCATTATGAACATTACCTATATTTAACCTGTCAAACTTGAAACCCATTCTGTAGGCCCGCAACAGATCGTCTATAGTACTAAACAAAATAATGCTCTTCTTTTCCGTGTATTTCTCGTAGGCGAGGCCCCTGGAGAACTTTTCGATGCTATAGACGCGCATCTCTATTTCCCGAGGCACCGCCATCTTTATGACCGATTCTCTGAACAGGTCATCAGCGACGTCGTCATTCACCACAACTATGTGTGAGGCACCGATAAAGGGAACCCACGCCTCCAATATCTGACCATGGACAAGCCTGTTGTCAATTCTTATCAGAGAAGGATGCAGGGATTGAAGACGTCTCAGATCAATCATCGGCTTTTCTGTTTAATATCTCACTGGCAAGGTAAATGTTCTTTTTGCCATAAACTTTTATGATATCGGCAAATTCAGCAAGTTTTTTCTCCTCTCGTATATCCGATATCTTGAGCAGCATGGGAAGATTCACGCCAGTCACCACCTCTACCTTTTCCTTTTTCAGGAACGACAGGGAGATATTTGAAGGTGTGCCTCCAAACAGATCCGTCATGATGAGCACTCCCTTCCCTGAGTCAGCCTTTTTTATGGCAGAGGTAATCTCCTTTTTGATATCTTCCACTCCCTTTGTCGCGTCCAGCGAGACGGAAGTAATCCCTTTTATATCACCCTTTATCATCTCGGCAGCTTTTATCAGCTCATACCCGAGATTGCCGTGAGTTATAATCAGTACACCAATCATATTGTCCCCCCGAAACAGTCTCTTTTTGAATGGACAGTAAATAAATAACCCATACATGTCAAGAAAATCCGTTCTTGACATGTTGTTATCCTTCCATTTATATTTCTAGAATTATCAATGGAAGGGTATCTCAATGAGCACAAAGATAAAGAAGTTCTGTCGGAACTGCGGTGCTGAGTTAGAAATCTACAAAAACCCAACGCCCACGGTTGATATCATAATCGAGGTTGAGGGAGGGGGCATTGTTCTGATAATGAGAAAAAACGAACCCATTGGCTGGGCGATCCCGGGAGGCTTTGTCGATTATGGAGAATCGCTGGAGGATGCCGCCGTCAGAGAAGCACGGGAAGAAACCTCACTTGATGTGTTCCTTGAAGGCCAGATGCGAACATACTCAAGGCCCGACAGGGATCCTCGCCAACACACCATATCCACGGTCTTTAC
>JAFGQD010000110.1 GCA_016935875.1 Deltaproteobacteria bacterium | reverse complement strand
TACGGACGGTCGATCCACAAACCGAGCGAGGAATATGCCGAGAAATATGGGATCAATATCGTGGCGATCGAGGAATTCCCACCGAAAACTCTCGATCTGACGACGGAGTTGCTGCGCCTGCAGAAGAGCGGTGCGGAATATATCTTCATGCAGATGCTTCCCGCGGCGATAATAACCACCTTTAAATGCGCCGACAGGATAGATTATAAACCGGAATTCTTCGGAACATGGACATCTACCGACCCCGATTTTTTCAGGATGGGCAAGGACTTAATCAGAGATCGCCTTATGATACAGTTCCCCGGTGGCTTGCCGGTCGATAAGACCGAGGGCATGAAAATTATGGAGGATATGTGGACTCGGTATAAGACCGTTGACAAGTTTGATGCTTCTTACTGGGAGGGGGTTGTTGTAGGAATGATTATGGAGAGAGCCTTCATCCGCGCCAATGAAAAATATGGAAAGATCACAAGAGAAACCATAAATATGGCTATGGAATTATTCTCAAATGAAGATTTCGGGGGAATTGTGCCCAACATTACCTATACGAAAACAGATCATGAGGGTTCATTCAAGGGGAGGATCGTCAGAGTTTCTGAAGATGGAACGTATACCCCCGTTACGAACTTCTTTGTTCCCGGAAAAGAAGCGATACAGATTCTGGAGAAATAATGAAGGCTTTTCGCGGTCAGCCCGACATATTCAAGTCAATATCCGGCGGGGGAAAAAGCGCCGATCTGGCAGTGACCTCTCTTACCCTGAGCTTCGGTGGTGTTATGGCTTTGAACGACATCGACTTCGAGGTGAAAACCGGTGAATTGTACTCGATTATCGGACCAAATGGTGCCGGTAAGACAAGCCTCCTGAACTGTCTTACCGGTTTTTACAGGCCGCAGGCAGGCAGGATACTGTTCAACAAAAAGGATATAACAAGTCTTCCGACGCACAAACTTATAAGTAGCGGCGTCGGAAGAACGTTCCAGAATATTGAGCTGTTCCCCGGCATGACAGTTCTGTCCAATATGCTCCTGGCGCGTCATATCCATTGCAGCTACGGACTGGTCAGGGCGCTTCTTTTCATGGGCGGTGTCAGAAGAGAAGAGGTCAGACACCGCGCTGTCGTGGAGGAGTTGATCGACTTTCTGGAAATGCAGGCCATCCGGAAAAAACCTGTGGGATCATTACCGTATGGACTGCGGAAGAGAGTTGAGCTCGGCCGTGCGCTGGCGCTTGAACCAAAACTTCTGGTGCTGGACGAACCTTTTGCCGGGATGAATCTTGAAGAGAAGGAAGACATGGTGAGATTCCTGACCGAATTGAACAGAGACTGGGGACAGACTATGATACTCGTTGAGCACGACATGTCTATTGTGATGAGTATATCGAACCGTGTGATGGTTTTAAATTTCGGAGATAAACTGGCCGAGGGAACGCCTGAAGCAATACAGAATGATCCGGAAGTTATTAAGGCGTATCTGGGAGATCCACAATGAACCCGAAACCCGAAGCTCAAGACTCGATACCCTCAAAAGGGGATACGCCCACAACCGGCCTCACCCTTCCGCAGATCCTGCTGAAACATGCGGAAGAATTCGGAGGGCGCACTTCGATTCGTGAAAAGGCATATGGCATATGGCAGTCATACAGCTGGAGCGACTATCTGGAATATTCGAAGAAAGTGGGTCTGGGCCTCAGTGCTCTCGGTCTGAAAAGGGGTGATAACATCGGCATTATCATGGACAATCACCCGGAATGGCTATTCAGTCAATTGGGAGGGCAGTCCCTTGGCGCTGTCGCCCTGAACCTGTTTACCTCCGCGGTGAGCGAAGAGATGGCGGGCACCCTCAATAGAATTCAAGCGGCATACGTGATTGTGGAGGATCAGGAGCAGACGGATAAGCTATTGGAAATGCGTGACAGGCTTACCCACGTAAAGAAAGTCATATATGTCGACCGGACGGGTATGAGCTCTTATCGCGACGATGAGTGGCTTATGACCTTCGCCGATCTGCTGCAGGCAGGTGAAGATCTGGACAAAAAGCAGCCGGAACTGTTTACCCGTGAAGTGGGGAAGGGGAGGCCGGACGATATTGCCCTGATGATAATGACTTCTGGGACAACCGGCATTTCCAAACTGGCAATGCTGTCGCACATCAATTTTACCCAGATGGCAGCAAGCTGGCTGGAAACAATTCCCGCGGGTGTGACCGCGGACTGGCTGTCAATTTCGCCACCGGCATGGATAGTCGACCAGATGTGGGGGACAGGCGTGGCCCTGGCCGGCGGGATGACGATGAACTTTCCTGAGACACGAGAAACGCTTCTCGAAGATTTCCGCGAATTAGGTCCCAATATACTTATTACATCATCCCGGTTCTGGGAAGATCTAGCCTCAACCATTCGCGTTAAGATGGGAGATGCCGGTCTGATAAGGAGGAAACTTTTTCATCTGGCTGAGAACATAGGCGGCAGGACCACTGATCTGGAAGCACAGGGAAAATCACCCGGCCCGGGACTCAGGTTAGCCCGATGGCTGGCCTCTGTTATTATCTTTCACCCGCTCCTGGACCGGATTGGGTGCGCCCGGTTTTACAGCGCGTATACGGGAGGACATCCGATAAGTCCCGACGTTATAAGGTTTTTCCGATCACTAGGTCTGAATCTAAAACAATGTTATGGGCTTACAGAATCGGGCGGAATATTTCAAGTACAGCCCGATCATGAGGTCAAGGCCGAGACCGTCGGCAGATCTCTATCCGGCATGGATGTGAAGATTTCTGAGGATCAGGAGGTCTTTCTGTCAAGCAAAACGGTGTTCAGGGGATATTATAACGACTTTGAGGCAACGAAGAGTGCGTTTGAGGATGGCTGGCTGAGGACCGGAGATGCAGGGTATATTGATGATGACGATCATCTGGTTATTATAGGGCGCAGGGAGGAGATCATCAGAAACAAACAGGGAGAGGCCTTTTCCCCTGATTTTATAGAGACACGTCTGAAATTCAGTCCCTACATACGGGAGGCGGTTACCTTTGGCGAGGGGCGTCCATACATAACAGCGCTGATTAACATCGATATGGGGAATGTCGGCAATTGGGCCGAAGAGAGAATGATTCCTTACACAACATATACCGATCTCTCACAACAGTCAGAGGTAGAAAAACTGGTGCACGCGGAGATTGGAAAGGTTAATGAAAAACTGCCGGACGCCATGAAGGTGCGCAAGTGCATACTTCTCTACAAACTCCTCGACGCGGACGATGAAGAGCTGACAAGAACAGGCAAGGTGCGCAGGAGATTTGTCTACGGGCTCTATCTGAAACTGATAACCGCCATGTACGAGGGTAAGAAAGACCTGGATGTGAAAACAACGATACGCTATCGGAACGG
>JAFGQD010000002.1 GCA_016935875.1 Deltaproteobacteria bacterium | reverse complement strand
GGCGAGCATGGCAATCGGCGCCTCCGGGATCATGGGCATATAGATGATGACCGTGTCTCCCTTTGATACGCCCAGATCTCTCAGGACGCCCGCAAATGTTGAGACTTTTTCGAGAAGCTTATTATAGGTTATCTTCCTCACGGTGTCTGTCACCGGACTGTCGTAAATAATGGCCGTCTGGTTCCCCCGGCCATTCTGTACATGATAATCCAGAGCGTTATAACAGGTGTTCAGCATGCCCCCGACAAACCACCGGTAAAACGGTTTGCCGGTGTCGTCCAATACCGTGTCCCACTTTTTCTCCCACTGTACCGCCTCAGCAGCCTCTCCCCAGAATTGATCGGGATGATTAATAGAGCGTTCATAGATTTTAGAATAATCAGCTGTCATCTAATTCCCTTCCTTTCCTTATCACTTTTTTTATTTTTCCCCCTGACAATGGTCAATCCATCCGACCCTTATCTCATCAATAATGGCCTATCTGACGCACCAAGGCATCAGTCCATGCTGTGTCGCCATATCTTTAACATTTCTGGATATTACCCCCCGAATATAGGGGAGTACTCATAACACTTCTCACAGGATACGGGCAAGAAAAAAGGAGAATCCTGAATCGATAGAGGGCCCTTTATGGCTATCCTGCAACCTAAGCGGTGGCATATCGTTGTTCGCATACTTATTCAAGAAAAATCCTTTGTAAGTGTCTTCAGTCAGTTTCCACCGCCCTGTTTGAGAATGGATGTTCCGGTGTTGTGTCGTATGGAATAGCAGATGAAGAACCTCTATTTTTTATTCACCGGAGGAGGCATATGCCTTTTTTCTTCTTTCAAGCTCGGCGGAATATCGATCTCGCAACAGCTGTAGAAAGGAGACAATCGTTGCGTAGATAAAATTTCCGTCTTCGTTCCCTTCCTGCTCGACAACAGACTTGACCTGCTCGAAATCTTCGAGCTGTTCATCAAGTGAGAGGATCTCCTGCTCGAACTGGCGGAGGATATTTTTTTCGTCGAGGAATCTGAAAAAGAAAAGTTTCTCGAGAAAGTCGAGGTCATAATCTATGGGATTTGACGATCCGACAAGGCTTTGCTGAAAGAGTTCTTTTCCCGCATCGGTTATGGTGTACACGTGTTTGTTGGGTTTGCCGGTCTGAAAGACCACCTCTTTTTTTACCAGATTTGCCGTTTCGAGTTTACGCAATGCGGGATAAATCTGGTTGAGACTCAGGTTGTACGCTATCATCATCTTTCCGGTGATGTTCTTTATCTTGTATCCGGTTTTCGGGCCCGACATAAGAAAACCGAGTATCATCGTGCCTGTTTCCATGGATGTCTCCTGAAAATATCTTTCACAAAATCAGTTTATAATAATATATCTTTTGGGAAAATATGGAAATCGGCACTATATGTCAAGAGATTTATTGCAGTGTGCCATGAACAATCGGACAGGGAGCTTATCGATTTACGATCGATATCCCTGAATTTGGTTGAACGGTTATGCCGGAATCCGGTGTGGCTGAAATCCGTTCATTGTGGCTATGAGGTCTTCAGGGTGGCAAAAAATGCAGAAACTGTAAGGAACCTTTAGACCTTGATTAGGGTTTTATCCTCAATAACCGCGCATAGCGAATTTAAGGAAGTTTTTCCTTGACACCATACTCTGATTTCTTTATGGTGACTCCATGTTATAAAGACGCGTTTTTTTCTGTTGTAAAACTCCGGAATTGACTCTTCATGCGACGGTCAGGTTTCTGGTTAATATACAATCCCTTTTGAAAAAAAGTACGGAAAATAGAGGTGTCTTTAATGGATATGAAGCGGGACTATTACGAGGACATTGAACTCATCGGAAGCGGGGTTGTTCTTTTCTGGTCTGCGGCATTTCTGATTTTTCTCTTCACTCTTCCCTTCTACACGCCATCCTATTACATCTATCTCCTGAATATCATACTAGTCCACGTAATACTTGCAGTAGGGCTTAATATCCTCGTCGGATATACAGGTCAGATATCACTGGGGCATGCCGGGTTCTTTGCGATAGGGGCATATGGAACGGTCTTTTTGATGACGCATTTTCAGGTGCCCTTTATCTTTGCCCTTCCACTGGCGGCTTTTATAGCGGCATTTTTCGGGTTTATCCTCGGCCTGCCGGCATTGCGACTGGAGGGTCCCTATCTTGCGATTGCGACCCTTGGCTTTGGTCTGGCTATCATGCATGTTATAGGCACATGGGATATCTTTGGGGGAAGGATGGGACTCCATGCCCCACCACTGGATCTGGGGATACCGAAAATGGGTTTCGGCTGGGTGCTGGAGTCCGATGTCAGTATGTACTATCTGATACTGGTTATTGCCACCATAATGATAGTGAGCGCCATAAATCTCATGAAGACGCGCATAGGAAGGGCATTTGTCGCAATACGGGACAGTGATATTGCGGCGGAGGTGATGGGGGTGAATCTCACCATCTACAAGACCCTTGCCTTTGCGATAAGCGCATTTTACGCCGGGATAGCGGGAGGTCTGTTCGCGTTTGTATGCGGCTTCTTCGATCCTTTTACCTTCAACATGATACTTTCCATTGTATTCCTCGTTATGGTGGTTGTCGGCGGGCTCGGTTCGATCCTCGGCGCAATCATGGGCGCCACGCTGATAACATACCTGCAGTACGATCTGCTGAAGAATGTATCTGAGGCTCCGTACGTTGGAGACTTTCTTGTCGCTGTTTCCAAAAAATGGTTTACGGTGATCGGTCTGGAGAATTTCGGGAGTATAGCCCTTGGACTTATCATGATCGGCATCATCATATTCGAACCGCTCGGCATGTATGGCGTGTGGATACGAATAAAGAAATACTGGATGACGTGGCCCTTTTAACCCTGTTGCTTAAAACGGGATGCCTTGTGGCGTTCACTGAAACTTTCATGCGGAGAGAATATGATAGGACAACTGATTGTTGAAGGTCTGGCGATCGGAGCCTGTTACGGTCTGATGGCGATAGGCGTGGTGATCATATACAAGACGTCCGAGGTGGTAAACTTCGCGCAGGGGGAGATGGCGATGTTTTCAACCTTCATAGCCTATCATATCCTCTTGCACTATCACTTTCCATTCTGGCAGGCCTTTCTCATCACCATGGTGTTCGCGATCCTGCTCGGTGTCTTTATCGAATTTGCCTTTCTTCGTCCCGCCAAGGAGCCCACGGCCCTTGGGCTTATCGTGATTACCCTTGGAGCCGAAATGCTCCTCATGGGGCTGGCGGGATGGAAATGGGGTGCGGAACAGAAGGCCTTTAAAATCCCCATGTCGTTCAGTGTTACCCACGAACCGATAAAGGGAGTTATCATAAGCGACTGGGCGATCGGTGTCTTTGTCATAGCCGCCATTCTTATGGCGCTGCTCTACCTTTTCTTCAAGTATACCCGTCTGGGCGTGGCAATGAAGGCCACCCAGCAGAATAAAAACGCTGCCAAGATCATGGGCGTCCGTGTGGAGCGGATGTTTTCCCTCGCCTGGGGGTTGAGTTCACTCATGGGGGCTATCGCCGCCATGTTTTTTGCCTCGAGGGCGACGCTGGACCCCAACTTCATGATGGAGCCATTTCTCAGGGCATTCGCGGCCGCCGTTCTGGGAGGCCTGATGAGCATCCCGGGTGTTCTTATCGGGGGCGGGCTGCTCGGACTGATAGAAAATTTCTTCGGCTACGTGTGGCCTGAGTGGAAACCGATTGTTGCCTTTCTTGTGATCGTGCTTGTTCTCTGCGTCCGCCCCAGCGGTCTTTTCGCGAAGCATTATATAAAGAAGGTATAGTGTACACACGGGTTCACGGCACAATGGCACCGGATAATTATGGGAATGAATTGCAGATTTCAGCTCTTTGCGTAAAGATCCTGGCAATTTTGTTAGCCTTGCCGTTTGTTTTTCAGGGATGTGACGCACCGGAAGGGAAACTGGCTCTTTTTCTTGAAAAGCCCCGTATAGAAAAAGCTGTCGAGAGATATTTTGCCGCCGAGATGAGTAAAAATCGTAAGGATGTGTATGACTGCCTCGCTCCTTCTTCGATATATCGTTCCACACACACGTACGGGGAATATCTTGAACAGGCACAAAACTCGCCCGTCAGGATAAAGCAGTATCGCATTCTGAATATACACGATCTGAGAGGAAACCACGACAAAGGCACGTACCTCAAAATAGAAAAGTTTGTGCGCGTTGAGGTGGATATAACGCTGTTGTATGACGACACGCATGAAACTATTGAGGTCAATCAGGACTTTACATTCATCAAAGAAGGGGGGGAGTGGTACAAGGGATGAACGGTACACAATATATGTGAGAGAGGGGGAAAAGTATGAAGATCAGAAGAAATGTGGTTGCAGTCGCTCTGACGGTTGTATGTGTATTGTTACTGGCTGTGGACAGCTCGGCCGGCAGCCCCGGTTTTGACGACAAGGAGATCAGGATAGCACAGTGGGGCCCCCAGACAGGTCCCGCGGCACCATGGGGTTCGGTAGCACGTGGTCCGTCTGTGCTGTTTGACCTGGTGAACGAAGAG
>JAFGQD010000109.1 GCA_016935875.1 Deltaproteobacteria bacterium | reverse complement strand
TGCGCCTTTACCTCTTCCTCGCCACCCATGCATCTTACTTTTTCACGACGCTTGTACAGCTCACTGATAGCTTTCTCTCTGCTCATTCTTTCTCCTTTGACATCCGATCAATCATTCCTTAAGGTCACCTTTGTAGCTGCTTCTCTATAGTCCCAACATGAGCTTCCAGTCCTTCGGGGACATTTACTATTCGAACGGCTTCTTCCAACTCCTCGATATAGTGCTCATCGTCTGAAATCAGTCCGGGTATCTTCAAACATCCCAATATCAAAGGGGACCCGGATCGTACCGTTTCCCCGGGGGCAGGACAAGACTGAGATCAGGAACGTCATTGCCCAAGACGCTGATTTCCGTTCCGCCGGTTACAATGCTTCTGGTATTTCTTAACTTTTCAATATAAATATTCTCTCCCTTTATCGCGAGCAAACGGTATGATCTCGCTGGTCAGCAACCCCCTAAGACGAAACAAGGGGATCAAGTATAGGAATAAGGATTTTGTATGTCAATTAAATACTGTTGCCCCTATGAGAAAGTACAGACCTCTCCTGCACGTATTAAAGTATCAACACATTATCAATGCATACACCTCATGAACAGTCAAGGTCAGCGTAGATGGAGGTGTTTTTGATATGGACGAAACCGATGAACAGCAGATTTGGATTCAGGCGAAGTCAGAGAGGCGTGCATTCTCGACAGAGGCCCTGCCTGTCTTTTTGTTTCCAGATGTAAGCATGGCCTTTCTCTCCGGAAAATAGATCAGTCCGGCAGAAAGGCCTGCTTGAAAGTCGGGAACAATGACGAAAAAAGTTGGCATTGATGACTGCTTTATCAATGTCACCATGAAAAACTTTTTGAATACTACTAAAAATTTACCTCCTTGATGCCTTTCAAACCAAGTATTTGCCGGGCTTCCTGCGGTGAGGCCGGTTCGATTCCCAACTCCCTGGAAATACGGATGAGCTTAGCCACTTGTTCAGCGCTGCTTTTCGCAAGAATACCCTTGTCCAAATAGAGGTTGTCCTCCAAACCTACTCGGGCATGGCCACCCATTATCAATGATTGTGTACAGAGAGGAAATTGGGCCTTGCCAGCCACACATACCGAAAACTCAAAATCGCCTATTGCCTTTCGTGCTGTTTCAACTAAAAATACCAGATTTTCCGGTGATGCAGGAATTCCACCTAATATTCCCATGACAAACTGCAGGTAAACCGGTTTTTTCGTATAGCCTGCCTCTATGGCAAAGACCAAGTTGTTTATCATTCCGACATCGTAAATCTCGAATTCCGGTTTGGTTTCCATTCTGGTAAAAACATCCAGGAATTGCCGCATTGTTTTAAACGTGTTCGGAAAGATAAAGTCTTCAGTATTTTCAAGATATTCTTTTTCCCAATCGTATTGCCAGTCCTTGAATTTATCTGCAATGTGAAAAAGGGCGAAGTTGAGGGAGCCTGCGTTTAATGTGGCCAATTCCGGTTTTAATGAGGTTACGACTCTGAGCCTGTTTTCTACAGGTTCTCCTAATCTGCCTCCTGTTGTAGTACAAAGAATTATGTCGCAGTGTTTTTTTACTTCAGCCGCAATCTCTCTGAAAATTTCCTGGTTAGCGTCCGGTAATCCCGTTTTGGGGTCGCGTACATGAAGATGGGCAACAGCTCCACCAGCCTCATATACCGCAATCGCCTCGTCGATAAGCTGCTTCGGTGTGATTGGAAGATATGGGGACATGCTCGGCGTATGAATTGCCCCTGTCAGTGCCGCCGTAAATATTCTTTTACTCATATTTTACAACCTCTATATTTTTTGCATTTTACTCATACCATAGAGTATGTTCTTTAAATTCCTTAATGAAATCATCCACCATTTCTGTTAATGGGTACGATATCTTCCAGCCCCACTCCGTTCTGGCACATTCATCATCGATAATGAGCGAACCCAGTTCCCTTAAAAGTTCAACCGTTTGAGGGTCGGGGTTAAAAGTAAGTCGGGCTTCCGGTATCCGTTTACGGATTAAAGCCACCAGGTCCTCCGCAGAAAAAGGCGGAACGATACCCGCCAGATTGTAAATCATGGTCTTGATCTGCGATCGATCGGTTTTTGCCAACAGCCATAATGCTCTTCCGGCATCCTTATAATATAGTACGGGACATCGTGTCTCGGGAGCACATAAGAGTTCATATGGTTTCCCTTTTAATGGTTCTTCAATGGCCCAGCAATTATAAATGGACATGTGTGGAGTTTTTGCCCCGGGCCCGACCACCGAGGGGATGCGAACTCCCCGGAAATCAAGACTGAATTTTCGTGCATAAAATCGACCGAGGAGTTCGCAGAAAACTTTGGTCGAGCCATACATGGATGTGGGGCGTTGAATCGTGGCATCATTGACAGGAGTGGAGGGGAGGTCTTTACCATACGTTGCTATGGTGCTGGAAAAAATAACTTGTTTCACTCCTCCTAAACGAGCTGCTTCCAGGACATTATATGTGCCAACCACATTTGTGTCGAATGCCGCCCATGGATTTTCATCCGATGGAACTGAAAGCATTCCGCCGAGGTGAAATATCCTATCAATTGAAAATTCTTTTATTACATTGATCAACACCGACAAATTTCCAAGTGACTTCTGCACGTACTCGAACCGGTCCCGGATATCGATGAGTGCTCCTCGAACCGGTGCCTGATCCAGAAGAATCGGATGTTCGCCTTCTTCAACCAGTAATTGAGTCAAGCAGGACCCGACGAAACCGACCCCACCCGTTATTAATGTAGCCATCTGTCAAAACCTCACTTTCTGAAAACGCAGACACTCGCTTACTACATACCTGCAATATGCTCCCATGAATTGAGCTACATGTTTAAGAAATAAGGTGCCACCTAAAAAGCAGGCAGCACCTTATTTTGAAACTAAGCTTATATAAAGATCTGCTACTTCGCCAAACCCGGACACCCTGTTTCCTCACAGGGTACTTCTACGGACTGTGCGGTGGCCATGCCCGCCGATACTTCGAACGCATGTTTGAAAAATTTGTTCTCTTTCGCGATTTCCGTAAACCAGAGGGGCATCTGCGTCTGATGGTCGCAGGCGCGCATCGTCCAGAGACCGGCCGGCCCGTCGTAGGTCAGGCCTTCCCATGCCTTGATGACGGCATTTACGTCTGTTGTACCCGCCTTCTTGACTGCTTCGGCCCAGAACATTGTAGCAAGATAGGCTTTTCCGCGCAGCCAGGTCGGATAATATCCCATGTCTTTGTAGAATCTGGCAACAAATTCCTCATTCTTTTTCGTCGGTATGGAAAGCGTATACACCTCGGCACCCATGTTGCCGATCATCAGGCTGTCGTCACCGAGCGCCTGGATGGTCACCAAATCATTGATGTAGTAAGAAAATATCTTCTGGCTCATTCCCATGGGACGGCCCTGTTTGAGCAGCAGTGTCAGGTCGTTGCCCCAGTTGGGGGTGAAGATGACGTCCGGCTTGGCGGCGATGATCTGGCTGATATAGGGGGCGTAATCCTTCGTTCCGGCAGGATGGTACAGTTCAGCCACGATTTTCGCGGATGGATTCGCCCGAGCGAGCTTCTTTTTGAATGCCGCCAGCGCTTCCTGACCAAAAGAGTAATCCTGGGCGATAATAGCTACTTTCCCATAGCCGTTCCTCGCTATCAGCTCGGCCAAAGCATAGGATTGCTGATCAGTGTTGGCGCAGGCTCGGAAGAAGTTCTTATTGCACTTCGCACCGGTCATGGTCGCCGCCGCCATTCCATAGGTGAACATGATGACGTTCTCTCGTTGGGCAAGCTGAGACATCGCCGCACCCACGGAGCTTCCCGTGCCGCCGCAGAAGAATTTCACGTCATCCTTCAGGATCAGGTTTTGAGCTTTCCGGGTCGCCACATCCGGTTTGAGCTCGGAGTCGATCGGTACGACTTCGACTTTCTTCCCGAGCAACCCGCCGCTCTCGTTGATGACCTTTGCGGCATACTTGACACCATCGAGGTAGCGTTCACCGATATCCTTGAAGGTGCCCGAGAGCGGTTCCGTCGCTCCGATTTTGATGGTGTCCTGAGCAACTGCGGACATTGGCAGAGACACTATCAATGCCACGGACAAAAAACACAAAGTACGAATAATGCTTCTTTTCATAACCCACCTCCCGATTTTTTTGTTCTGTTGATTGTTTATTCCTTACACTTCCAGATAATTCTTCCTTACGTCTTCAGCAGCCAGGAGCGCTGCGGTATCCCCCTCGAAAAACATCTGTCCCTTGCTCATGATGTAGTAGCGATCGGCTACCTTGATGGCCGCTTTGAAATTCTGTTCCACCATGAGAACGGTGACCCCTGCCTGTCTGACAGTAGAAAGCACTTCCAGCACGTCTTTCACGATCAAAGGGGCGAGCCCTTCGGTCGGTTCATCGATCAGGATGAGCCGTGGGTTTCCCATGAGCGTTCTGACCGTAGTGAGCATTTGCTGCTCTCCGCCTGAAAGATGTCCCCCTTTGTTATTCCTCCTTTCTTCCAGTTTAGGGAAGAGTTTATACACACGATCGATCGTCCAAGCGTCCGCGCCCTCTTTCGCGTTTTCACTTTTTTGACTCTTGATTCCCATCAGGAGATTTTCATGAACGGTGAGACTTCGAAAAATCCGCCGGTCCTCAGGGACGTACCCGACACCCAGTCGTGCGATTTCATAGGGTTTCTTTCCGATCAATTCGGTCCCATTGAAGAGAATCGTGCCCTGTTGAGGTTGCACGACCCCCATGATGCTCTTCAATGTCGTTGACTTCCCAACTCCGTTTCTCCCGAGAAGGCAGACCAGCTCGCCCTCTTTGAGATCCATGGAAACGCCGTTCAGGATGTGGCTTTTGCCGTAGTAACTGTGAATATCTCTAACCTCTAACATGATTATCCTTCCCCCAAATAGGCGTCTTTTACCCTCTGGTCGTTCCGGATTTCCTCGGGTGCGCCGGAAGCAAGAATCTTCCCGTAATGAAGAACCGAAATGGTGTCGGCGAGGGAAAATACCACGTCCATATCATGTTCGATAATAATCAGCGTACGATTCGCCGTTACCCTGTCAATCAGATTTATTGCCTGCCCTGTTTCCTCACGCGTCATGCCGGCCGTGGGCTCATCGAGGAGAATCAGCTCCGGCTCCGTAGAGAGGGTGATGCCGATTTCGAGCGCTCTCTGCTGGCCATAGGATAGGGAGCTGGCAGGCAGGTCACTGACGTCCTCAAGGCCAATCTCTTTGATAATGGCTTTCGTTTTCTCGATGATAGACAGGTTGTGATCAGGTCTTTTGAAGAAATTATATCGCAAACCGTACCGGGAACGAACACCAGTGAGAATGTTTTCGAATACGCTCAATTCATTAAAGACATTAGTGATCTGAAACGAGCGGGACAATCCGTACCGATTGAGGGTATGAGGCGGTTTTCCCGACAGGTCCTGCCCCTTGAACATGATTGCTCCCGAAGAAGCCTTGAACTTCCCGCTGATGATATTGAATAACGTCGTTTTTCCCGCCCCGTTGGGACCGATGACGGCGTGGTGTTCCTTCTCGATCACCTTGAAGTCGACCCCGGTGAGGACCTGGAGCCCTGAAAAGTCCTTATGGATATCCTTGATGTGCAGATAGTCGATCATGATGATGTTTCCTCCACCTTAATGGGCCCGTCGCCGTGGTTATCTTTTCTACCTGAAAACCACTGCCGTATTGTCATAATGGTGTGAGAAAGTCCTCCCGGAACATAGAGAACCATAAAGACAAAGATAATGCCCATAAACAGGGGCCAGCGATCCGTGATGTTACTCAAATAGTTCTGGAAGACTATGTAGACGAAAGCGCCGAGTATGGGGCCCCAGAAGGTCCCTGTTCCGCCTATGAAGACCATGAGAAGAACCGCCGTTGTCATGTCGATACTGATGGCTGATATGGAGACAAACTGGAAATGGAGCGTGTAGAAGGCGCCGGCCAGCCCCGCCAAAGCCCCGGTAAAGGTAAAGAGGATCAGACGACTGATATTCGTGTTATACCCCAGGAATTTCATCCGCTCTTCGTTCTCACGCATGAGGAGAACCGTTTTTCCCATTGCCGTGTGCGTAAAATACCAGCAGAAAAGAATCGTCGCACCGACGACGACAAGGATGAGATAATAAAAGCTCGATACGCTCGACACGGATAAAGAGGTAAAACCGAGATTGAGCTCGGGCCGGGAAATACTGAGACCGTCATCGCCCCCTGTCACGGAGTGCCATTTTGTCGCCACAGCGTAGAAGAGAGCATTAAAGGCCAGTGTCAAAAGGGCAAAGTAGGAGCCTTTATGTCGTAACAGGAGAGAGCCGATCAGGAAGCCGGCGATGACCGTGGTTGCAAAGCTTATGATAACTGCACTCAAAAGGGTCAGCCCCTGAATATGTGTGATCGCCACTGCCGCCACGAAGGCCCCCAGACCGAAGAACATGGCATGACCGAAGGATAACAGCCCCGCATAACCGAGAAGAAGGTTGTAGCTGACGGCATAGAGGGCAAAGATGATAATCTCCGTCAGCATGTTCAGGTGGTAGCGCTTCAGGATGAACGGCATTAACGCCCCCAACAGGAATAACACGATGATGCCGATGTAGCTGTTGTTTTTCTGTTTCATTCTTGTTCCTCGCCAAAGAGACCGGATGGTTTAATAATCAGGACAACCACCATGAGCAGAAACACCAGTGCTATGGACAATTTCGGAAACAGAAGAACGCCGAAGGACTGGAGTTCGCCGATGAGCAGAGAGGCTATCACGGCGCCGCCCAGGCTTCCGAAACCGCCTACGACGATCACAACGAAAGCATCAATGAGAATATCCTGTGCCATCCCCGGGTATGTTGAAAGGAGCGGGCCAGCGATCACACCGGCAAATCCCGAGAGGGCAGCACCGAAGCCAAATACACCCATGAAAACCAGGGGCACGTTCACCCCCAGTGTGTTAACCGTTTC
>JAFGQD010000108.1 GCA_016935875.1 Deltaproteobacteria bacterium | reverse complement strand
TGGTGGTAGGGTCGGAAAAGATGAATGAAGGAGATTCGCAGGCAACCATGACGACGGTTGTCGAACCGTTCTACCAGCGATACTTTATCGCCGGCGCTCCGGGAGTGTTTTCCATGCAATGCCAGGAATGGTCGGTGAAATTCGGGATACCCGAGGAAAAGGTTCGAGCAGCGGCGACAAGGCTCTCGATAGATCACCACAATGACGCCTTCGATAATCCCCATGCCCATATCAAGAAGCGACTCACAGAAGAAGAGGTTAATACTGCGCGGATTATCACCTATCCGGTGAGACTGTGGGATGTCTGCCCGAACTCAGACGGTGCCTGTGCTATGATCTTCGCATCGGAAGCGATGGCAAAGAAACTCGGCCTGAAGGCGGCCTGGGTGAAAGGTCTCGGTTACAGCGGAGAGGAGTACTGGTTTGGTGACAGCGAAAAGGCCATATGGCAATGCGCCATTAATGCCTCCAGGCAGGCATATGATATGGCGGGAATCAAAAATCCGCGGAAGGAACTGGATGTGGCAGAGGTTTATAACCCCTTTACCTTTCAGGAACTTCTCTATTATGAGTGTTTCGGATTCTGCGATTTCGGTGAGGCCTGCGATCTCACGCTGAAGGGAACATTCTCACGTGAAGGAGAGCTTCCCTGTGACCCCTCTGGAGGGACCCTGTGCACGAATCCGATTGGTGCAACGGGACTCAACAGAGTGGCAGAGGCAGCCCTTCAGGTAACGGGACAGGCTGGAGACCACCAGATTCCTGGTGCAAAACTGTCTTTAGCCCATGCCATGGGCGGCGTCGATCAGTTTAACGGCGTTATGATTCTCGGATCAGATAAGTAGGGGGTGGTCATGAAAAAAGATTATAATACAATAAACAATGTGATCAGGCTTCCACATAAATATGCGGCAGGCCCGACATTTACCAAATTTTACAATGGTCTGAAGGAAGGTAAAATATACGCTACGAGCTGTCCCGCATGCGAGAAGGTGTTTGTTCCTGCCAGGAGTTTCTGCCCCGGCTGTCTCGCCAATCTCGATGAGTGGATCGAGGTCTCCCAAGAGGGAGAGGTGGTATCCTGGGCCTATTCAAATAAGGAGTTCTTTGGAATGCCGGGGAAGCCTCCCGTGGTTCTTGCCCTTATCAGGCTTGACGGTACGGATTGTGATTTTCTGCACCTCATAGGAGGAATCGATATGGATGATCCCGATGCGGTGAAAGCATCCATCAAGAGAGGTACGCGGGTACGGGCTACTTGGAACGATGAGAAAAAAGGCCATATGCTCGATATTAAGTGTTTTGAGCCTGTCTCATAGCGTGGAAGAGGAGATATAACCATGGAAAAGAAATATGAATATTTAATACTGGAGGACGAAGTCGCAATACCCTATGAGAATGCCTATGGGCCGACGTGGACCCGGTTTTTTGAAGGGATGAAAGAGGAAATTATTTACGGGACCAGATGCTCCAAGTGCAACAGGGTGCTTGTGCCCGCCCGGTCCTTCTGTCCACGGTGCTTTGTGGAAACGGACGATTGGGTTGAAGTATCACAGGAGGGAGCCATAGTCTCCTGGGCCCTTACCGACTACGAGTACTTTGGTATGCCCACAAAACCGCCGTTTATCGGAGCCCTCATCAAACTGGATAATACCGACACCAGCTTCTTGCATCTGATCGGAGGATTCGATTTGAGTGACTTCGAGAATGTCAGAAAGACGGTAAAGAACGGCATGAAGGTGAAGGCGGTATGGAAAGAGGAAAAAAAGGGTCATATTATGGATATCAACTATTTTGAACCAGTATAATGGATTGGGGGGGAGGTTATTATGGATTTTACGCTCACTGATGAGCAGAGGATGTTCAGGGATACAGTGTATCGGTATGGAAAGGAAGAGATTGCACCGCTCTGTGAAGAAGCTGACCTGAAAGGCGAATTCAGTTTTGAGATATGGGGGAAGCTTGCCGATATGGGACTTTTGGGTCTGCCCTTTCCTGAAGAATTTGGCGGATCGGGTGCCGATGTAGTTACCTGCTGCCTCGCGGGAGAGGCGCTGGGTCACGCGGGTGTTGATGGAGGGAGTCTCCTCGCATGGGGGGCGCATACCTATCTCTGTGCCAGTAATATTTTTAATTTCGGGACCGATGAACAGAAGATGAAATATGTTCCAAAACTCGCCTCTAGCGAGTGGATAGGATGCATGGGACTGACGGAACCGGGGGCCGGATCGGATGCCGCGTCGATGAGGACGACGGCGGTGAAGAAGGGCGACACGTATGTCCTGAACGGCTCGAAGACCTTTATCACCAATGCTCCGGTAGCCGACGTGATTGTTGTCTTCGCCACCGTTGACAAAGAGAAAAAACACGAGGGAATCACGGCCTTTATCGTCGAGAAGGGAACTCCGGGATTTTCAACGGGAAAGCCTTTCCATAAAATGGGCTGCAAGTGCTCTTCCACATCAGAGGTATTTTTTGAAGATTGCCAAGTCCCTGAAGAAAATGTTCTGGGTGGTGTCGGCGCGGGATGGCTGATTGCCCTTTCCGGTGTCGAATGGGACCGCTCGACATTGATTTCACCCTTCCTTGGCGCCTCAATGTATGGGCTGGAGCTGTGCGGACGATATGCGAACGAACGGTATCAGTTCAAACGCCCCATCAGGGAGTTTCAGGCCATTCAGCGCAGGATTGCCGATATGAAGGTGTTCATAGAAGCGGCGAAGCTTGCCATATATCGTGTCGCGTCGTCGAAGGATAACGGACAGATGCTGAATCCTCTGCAGGCGGCGGTCAATAAGGTGTATGCCGGTGATGTGGGGTTTGAGATGGCATCCGAGGCGGTACAGATATTCGGAGGGTACGGCTTTATGCAGGAATATCCCGTAGAGCGGAACTTCCGCGACGCACGGCTGGCGGCGATTGGAGGAGGAACATCTGATATCATGCGGATGATAGTGTCCAGGATTATGTTAATGTAGAAGAGTTATGGGGAGATAAAAAATGGATTATGAACTGACGGGAGAACAGAAAAAGTTACAGCAGGATATTGCTGCGTTTTG
>JAFGQD010000015.1 GCA_016935875.1 Deltaproteobacteria bacterium | reverse complement strand
CAGATTACGGAAAGAAGAATTATGGAAACAAATACAATCAAGGCTTTTATACTGCGTCACTTCAAACATTTTAATGCCGCCGCCCTTGTGGATGCGGCGGAGGGTTATCAGCGTCTCATCTCTTCTGACGGGCGCATGTTGATGACGATTGCCGGCGCCATGAGCACGGCGGAGATAGGCATTTCTCTGGCGGAAATGATACGCAGGGATAAGGTGCACGCGATCAGCTGCACGGGAGCCAACCTGGAAGAAGATGTCTTTAACCTGGTGGCCCATGATTATTACGTTCGCATTCCGAACTACCGGGATCTGACACCTTCCGACGAACGGAAACTCTTGGAGCGTCAGTTGAATCGAGTGACCGACACCTGTATACCCGAGGAAGAGGCGATGAGGCACATCGAACATAAGATGCTGGAGATTTGGATGGAGGCAGATCGAAAAGGGGAGAGTTTTTTCCCTCACGAGTTCTTCTATCGCCTCCTTCGCGAAGGGAAATTCGAGCCGTATCAGATCAACTCCAAAGACAGCTGGCTGCTTGCGGCGTGTGAAAAGAATCTTCCCATATTTGTCCCCGGCTGGGAAGATTCCACTCTTGGAAATATCTATGCCTCTCACTGTCTCAGAGGCAATATCCGAAATGTTCACACCGTACGCTGCGGGATCGAATATATGATGTCTCTGTCACAGTGGTACCGGGATACTTGCCAAGATCATCCCGTGGGATTCTTTCAGATAGGGGGAGGTATCGCGGGTGATTTTACCATTTGTGTGGTGCCGATGCTGAGGCAGGATATGAGCCTGAAAGACGTAAAGCTCTGGAGTTACTTCTGCCAGATCAGCGATTCCACAACCAGCTATGGTTCCTATTCCGGGGCCGTGCCGAACGAAAAGATCACCTGGGAAAAGATTGCGGTGGACACGCCCAGCTACATTATCGAATCGGACGCCACCATAGTGGCGCCCCTTATCTTTGCCTATGTCCTCGATTCGGATGTATAAAATTTTTTATATGTAGGAAAATATACGCTCAATGACAAACTGGAAGTTGAGCTTTACATTCTTGCTTCCAGTGATGATGTCCATGTGGCCCGGGAGGAGCCATTCGGTATCAAGCTCCGAGAGTGTCCGGATACTTTTTTTCAGGAGGGCTCCGCTGCCTCCGGGAAAATCCGTTCTCCCTATGTTCTGGTTGAATATCAAGTCTCCGGAGAAGAGGGCTTTTCTGGAAGGCCAGTACAGGGCAATTGATCCCGGCGAGTGACCGGGTACATGCAGTATCTCGAAATCTTCATTTCCGAGTTTGATGGGTCCTTCCTCCAGTACCATGTCTATGTGGACTTTCGGGGCGTCCAATCCGAACAGTCCGTACATGTGCCCACCGATATCATCCAGGAAATCCATGCCGTCTTTGTGCAATCCTATCTTGATATTCTTATCGGCGTCGAAGGCTTCGGATGCCTCAAAGTGATCCGGGTGTGAATGAGTGTTTATGATATATCTGATATTCTTCGGATTTATCCCATCCTCTTCCATTCTCTTCAGAAGATCGGGAAGAAACACCTTGAGCCCCGGGTCTATCAGCGTCTGGACATTCCCTCCTATGAAAAAGCTGTTACAGTTGTTTTCAAACGGATTTGTCCACTCATACACATAGATGTCATTGTCCAGTTTCATTGTTCCTCCTTATTTCTTTTTGGGCAGATACGAGAGGGGATTTTTCACCCTGTTTTTGTATCGTATTTCAAAGTGCAGAAGTGGTTTCCCTGATTTTTCTTCTATCCCTAAGAATCCTATCTGCTCCCCTTCTTTGACGATGTGCCCCGTTTGGCGTATCCGTTCCTTTAAGTGAGAATAGACAGTCGAATAGAGATCATTATGCTTTATAATAATAGTTTCTCCGTAATATTTGATGGGTGCGGAATGTATCACGGTCCCGTCCGCGGAGGCAAGGACGGGCATCCCTTCCTTGCCTTGTATCTTGATTCCGTTATGTCGCATCCCTTTGTATATGCCGAACTTTGAGAATACCGTGCCCTCTACCGGCCATATAAAGTAGGGTCTTTGGGATTTTTTAATGGGTGCGACACTCTTAGGCGGTACCTCTTTGGGGGCAGGCGGCTTATCCTTGTGAATATCTTCCTTGGGTTCTTTTTTAACAACCTGGGCAGGTTCCTTCTTTATTGTTTTATCTATTTCGGGTGCCGGTGCCGGTGTTATTTCAGGTGCAGATGGAGGTTTAGGTGCCGGGGGTGTTTCAGGTGCCGGATGCGGAGCGGGTTTGATGGAAATGGTTTTTGTGGCATCAGGGATAAATAGTACGCTCCCTGTTTCGAGATAGTTACCCGACAGATGATTTATCCTGGCGAGTTCGCCGGGATCGCAATTGTAGGCCTGGGATATTCGCCACAGGGTTTCACCCTTCTTCACCCTGTGGTATACACCGCCTGATTTGGGTGTGGTGGCACAGGCAGAGACGAATAGCAGGAGAAAGAGAAAAATGAAAAGAGTTTTTTTGTTGCGTACCATATGAATTCACTTACAGAAGATACTTGATTAATATAAAACCTCCGATAAGGAGCACTACAAAGACAATGGCCAGGATGTTGAAATAACGGTCTATAAACCGTTTGATACTTGGACCGAATGTATATATCAGCCATCCTACAAGAAAGAATCTCGCGAATCTGCTTACCACCGAAGCTATAAGAAAGATTATAAAATGTATCTTGAATGCGCCTGCCGATATCGTGAAGACTTTGTAGGGAATAGGCGTAAACCCGGCTACCCCAACGGCCCACGCATTGTATCTGTTATATAGATCGCCCACCGACTGGTATTGCTCCGTGAAACCATAGAAGTCAACAATGCGAAATCCGACCAGGTCCATAAACTGAAACCCGATCACATATCCAGCGACACCTCCCAGAACGGATCCCACAGAGCATATCAATGCGTACCTGAAGGCTTTGGCTGGAATGGATATTGCCAGCGCGATGAGCAGGACATCGGGAGGTACAGGAAAAAAACTCGATTCCGCAAACGCGAGCAGAAACAGCGCCCATGATCCATAGGGTGTTTCTGCCCAATGCAGAACCCAGTCGTATAATTTTCTCAGCATGCCCTATGTTAATCCTTCCACCCGTGTTCTCCTATCAGATCGACAAAGCGACATCCGCAGAGATCTTCTATCTTAATATCATTCGGCTCTTCCGACAGGCGGGTTACTCGTAACAATGTCTGTGAGCTTCGATTGCCGACCGGGATGACCAGTTTTCCCCCGACGGCCAATTGTTTTTTGAGAGTTTCGGGAATTGTCGGGGCGCCGGCGGTGGTTATAATCGCGTCGAATGGGGATTCTTCGCTCCATCCATACGTTCCATCTCCGACCCTTATCAGTATGTTGTAGTAGTGGAGCGAATCGAGTGCCCTTTGCGCCCTGAATGCGAGAGATGCGATTCTCTCAATGGAAAATACCGTCTCGGCCAGCTCTGCCAGGATAGCTGTTTGATATCCGCAACCCGTCCCTATCTCCATGACCTTTTCGGTTCCCTTCAGCTGAAGCGCTTCGGTCATGAGTGCCACAATGTACGGTTGAGAGATCGTCTGTCTGGACCCTATGGGGAGGGGATTGTCGGAATATGCCTGGTCCTGGAGTCCTTCATCCACAAAGAGATGTCTCGGAACCGTTCCCATAGTTTTCAGTACCCTTTTATCAGTAATACCTCGTGCGATGAGGTGGTTATTGATCATCTGGGTTCTTTTCTTGCTATACCTGCCCATGAGCGCTGTTCAACTGTTTCCTTTTTGGAGGAATCCTGTATATTTCTTCAACCCACGTATGCCTGCGAAATCCCATGGCCTCTCGAGTAATTATAAGGTAGTGGTATCTCAATACGGCGTACTCCCTTGCCCTGTTGTATCTGGATATCTCCCTGTCGATTCCGATGGATATCTTTCCGATATCTCCCGATTCTTCCATTTCGGTGAAAGTTTTAAGCTTCTCAAGATTATCGTCAATAATCTTTGCGATGGAGTTCAGCTTCCGGAGGGCATCGGAGAGCGCTTCACCCGTCCGATACAGAACGTCTGCCCTTTCTTTGCATATCTCCTCTAATGTCTTTTCGAATCCATTTGTATACATATCATATTTTTAAGGGTATGGGATGGTGCGGACACGAAAGATACGAGTAGCTATCATGTACCAGACCAGTTTTCAACAAAAAAGCACTCTGGCGGGAATGGTTGGCTTTGCGGCGCTGCCGCATTGTCCACGCATACATGGTGTTGGGAAGAGATACTATTAACAGAGATGATCGTTTGTTACGTGCTATTGTTATATCTGTAAGCGAGTTCTGGTGATGATTTCCTGCTTCGCCGAATCATGCAGGTCGTCGAAGTATGCGCAGTAACCGGCTACCCGTACCACCAGCCCGGGATATTTCCCCGGATGGACTCTCGCGTCCTTCAGCATTTCATGGTCGAGTACGTTGATCTGCATCTGCATTCCCCCCGAATCGAAGAAGCCTCTTACAAGGGCATGCATGATCTCTATCCCACGATCTCCCGCCAGAGTGTTGGGGTCGAAACGGAGATTAAGCGCGTACCCGTTAGGCGCGAGTGTCGAGTCTACATGGGCTACCGAGTTGAGAACCACTGTAGGCCCTAAACGATCTTTTCCGTTGCCCGGCCCCAGGCTGGACGCGAACGGTTCTCCCGCCCGTCTTCCGCTGGGGAGTGCCCCCACACGTTTTCCGAAGGCTACATGGCTTGTTACGGAATAAAATCCCGGCACATAGGGGCCCCCACGCGTGTTGCGATGCATCGCGAGGGCCTTATGGAATATGCGGACTACAAGGTCGGCATAGCCGTCGGGTATGGCGTGATCATTCCCATACTTCGGGGCATTGAGGAGTTCCGCCTGCATTTTAGGATCGGAAGAAAAATTGGCGCGCAGGGCCTTCAGAACCTGGGGCATGGTGTATTT
>JAFGQD010000107.1 GCA_016935875.1 Deltaproteobacteria bacterium | reverse complement strand
GGAAGGGGAAAAGTAAGAGCAATGCACGAAATAATATGGCATGGCAGAGGCGGCCAGGGGGTTGTCCTGGCGGCTCAGATACTCGCAGAATCTGCTTATATTCAGGGTTTTAGGGGAGTTACATCAGCCCCCACCTTCGGGCCGGAACGGAGGGGAGCACCCCTCACTGCTTCAACGAGGATATCGGACGAGCCGATCAGGACATTTTCTCAGATTGCGTCTGCCGATATTGCTGTCATCCTGGATGAATCCCTCCTTAAGGCCGCTACCGGAGCAGGAAGAATTAAAAAAGGGGGCCTGGTCATTGTCAACACGACCCTGACGCCGGAGCAGATCGAGACCAATGGGAACTTTTCAGTGGCGACGGTCGAAGCCGCGGGGATAGCATGGGAGCATCATCTCAGCATGAGCGGGGTCCCTGTTGTGAACACCCCTCTTCTTGGGGCGCTTTCTATGGCGTCGGGCCTTATCTCTCTTGAAAATATCGAAAAGGGAATAAAGAAAAAGATGTCGCCGAGCAAGGCGTCCTTTAATTTTCAGGCGATCAGGACGGCCTTTGAAAGAACGCTTTACGTAAGGAGTGAGGAGCAACTCGAAACTCAGGAGAAGAACGAAGATGAAAAATAGTGACACCAATGTTTCGGGCGTCTGCACACCATCTGCCGGCGAGGCGGGCAAGACGGGTGAGTGGAGAGATGTTAGGCCCGTGATCGACAGCACAAAATGCATACCGGAACTCAAGGGAAAACCAGCCTGCTTTCTGTGTTGGCTCTACTGCCCGGATGGAGTTGTGTCCATGACGATACCTGTTGAGATTGACATGGATTACTGCAAGGGATGCGGCATCTGCGCGGAGGAATGCCCCCCCAACGCGATAAAGATGGTAAGAGAGGTGGATATTGATGAATGATGTCCGTATTATCACGGGGAATGAGGCGGCGGCACAGGCGGTGAAACTTGCCAAACCCGGTGTCATCGCGGCCTATCCTATAACACCCCAGACCAGTCTCGCGGAGTTGTTGTCCGAATATGTCGAAAGGGGGGAGTTGAAGGCGGAATATGTCAGGGTAGAAAGCGAGCACTCCTCTCTGACCGTCTGCATATCGGCATCTACGGTAGGCGCCAGGGTGTTTACAGCGACAAGCTCCAACGGTCTCCTCTATATGCATGAGCAGCTGCACTGGGCGTCGGGTTCCAGACTGCCAGTTGTCATGTGCTGCGTCAACAGAGGGGTGGGAGCGCCCTGGTCCATCTTCAATGATCAGCAGGATTCCTTCTCGCAGAGAGACACGGGATGGATACAGATATACTGCAGAGACAATCAGGAGATTCTCGACACCGTCATACAGGCATACCGCATAGCGGAAGAGGTATATATCCCGGTAATGGTTTGCTACGACGGCTTTATTCTCTCACACACGATGATGCCCGTGGAGATCCCTGATTCCGGACTGATAGAGAAATTTCTGCCTCCATACAGGCCCCATACCATCCTTTCTTCGGACGATCCGAAGACGATCAACCCCGTGTTTTTCCCCTCAAGGAGGGAAAACTCGAAGGGCGTTCTCTGTGATGGCTACATGGAGATGAGGTACAAGCTGCAGGCTGCGTTTGAAAAATCCAGAGAGATAATCGTAGCAGCAAGCAATGAATGGGCCGCGCTGACCGGGCGGGACCATGGAGGGATGATCTGGGAATATAAGACCGAAGACGCCGAGCTGGTACTGACGGGTATGGGGTCCATAGCCACCGAAGCCACTATGGCTGTGGACGCACTGCGCGACGAGAGGATCAGGGCGGGTGTCGTCGGGATCAGGACATACAGGCCCTTTCCGAAGGAGGACGTTGCGCAGGCATTCAAAAAGGCGAAGGCGATCGTGGTCTTTGAAAAGTGTATCAGCTATGGCTATGAGGGGGGCCTCTGCTCAGACCTGAAGGCCGCCTTTTACGGTACGGATGTCAGGGCACCTATCCATAATTATATAGCGGGACTGGGTGGAAGGGATGTCAAGACCGGAGAGCTTGTGGATGCGGCACGGGCAACTCTCGATACCGTCGGGTCCGGAGAGACGGGCAACAAAACAATTTGGCTCAACTGTCATACGGGGATTGAGGCTGAAGACAGGGGATAAGAGGCAACTCGAAACCCAATACGTGAAACAGACTAGAACAGGACGGAAAAATGCAGGAAAACATATTCAAGATAAATGAAAAGGAGTACATCCTGCCGGGAAACCGGGCATGCCAGGGGTGCGGGCTTTCTCTCGCGTACAGATACATACTCAAGGCTTTAAGGGAAAACACGATTGTGGCGATACCGCCAAGCTGTCTGTGTGTGTTGCACGGGCTGTATCCCACCACATCGGTAATCGTACCCGCCCTGAATACCACCTTTGCAAGCAATGCGGCGTCCGCCTCTGGTATCGTGGCCGGTCTGAATGCACTCAATATACCGGACATAACCGTCCTGGCCCTCTCGGGGGATGGTGGAACCTATGACATTGGTATACAGTCTCTGAGCGGCGCGGCGGAGAGAAATACCGACTTCATATTCGCGTGTTATGACAACGAAGGTTACATGAATACGGGGACACAGCGCTCAGGAGCAACACCCATGGGTGCCTTAACCACAACCACACCCGTCCTGACAAAACAGGAACCGAAGAAGGATTTTCTGAAAATTATGGAGGCTCACCATATCCCCTACCTGGCCACCGTCTCGCCCTCCTATCCGATTGACCTGTATGAGAAATTCGTCAAGGCCAAGAGGATACGAGGAACTCGGTATATCCATATCGACACCCCCTGCCCTCCCGGATGGGGATATCCTGTAAGGGATACCGTCAAGGTCGGAAAACTCGCCGTTGAAACGGGCCTGTTCATCCTCTTTGAGATAGAAAACGACCGGTTCCGCTTCACCGGCAGGAGCAAGACCATAGCCGAAAGAGGGAAACTCACTCCCCTCGTCAATTATGTGGAGAAGCAGGGAAGATTCAAAAAAATGAGTATCGAACAGCTCGGCACTCTCCAGGCATCGGTGAACAGCCGGTGGAATGAATGTCTGAAACGGGCGGAGGGGTAACCTCTTTTTATTGTATGTGTGGATGACAAAACAGTAAATAATCGGATGGTGATGAGTTCATCAAAAATTCGGACTTAACAGCTTTAGATTTTCTTCTATCATTTCGGCGTATCTTCGTGCGGCCCCCATGTTGGAGGTAACTATTTCACGCCCCGCCTCTCCTTTCCTGTGGAGGGTTTCAGGCTTTTCCATCAGTTTCAGCGCTTCCTCCAGAAGCTCTCTGTCATCTCTGACGGTAATACCGCCTCCCGCCATTTCCAGCCTTTCTCTCTCATCCGTGAAATCAGCCATTGAAGGGCCATAGAGAACGACCTTTCCCCACGCAGCGGGCTCCAGAATATTCTGTCCTCCCCTGGGAACCAGGCTCCCGCCGCAGAAGACTATCGTGGCGAGGCTGTATACCTTGAAAAGTTCTCCTATAACATCAACAATAATAACCCGCCGACCGGAACGCTTCTCGCCCCTGTTGATCTCTGTCATCGTAATGCAGTCATTGAAACCTTCATCGTGCGCGAGAGAACGTACAGCGCCGCCCCTCTCGGGATGCCTCGGGACGATGATCAAAACCATGTCAGGATATCGTTCGAGCAGCCCCCGATACACCTTCAGGACTACCTCCTCCTCGCCTTCATGCGTGCTGCCCGCCACGAAGACCTTTGTTTCGTGAGGTATTTCCAGTCTTGTCTCTATTGTATTTCTCAGAGCGTCATCCACCCCCGCGGCCAGGCTGTCATACTTCGAGTTTCCCAGAACATGGATCTTGGATGGCTTCACGCCCAGCGTCTCCAGTCTGGAGGCGTCAATTGCGGATATGGCTCCTATCATGTCAATCGTATTCATAATCCGCTTCCAGAAAAATCGCGTTTTTCTGTACCGCCCGAAGGAACGGGGAGAGATCCGGCCATTTACCATCACGATTTTGGTCCCCCTCTTCCTGCAGGCACGGATGAAATTGGGCCATATTTCCGTCTCGACAGGAACAAAGATATCCGGGTTCACCCTGTCTATGACCCTTCTGACAACCATGGGGATGTCAAGGGGGTAGTACATATGTGATGTGGCATCTGTAACCAGGCGTCGCGCCATCTCCTGGCCTGTCTCCGTGCTTGTGGAGAGGACAATACATGCCTTCGGATATCGTTCTCTCAGTGACGAAACGATGGGTGCGGCGGCAGTAACCTCTCCCACCGACACCGCATGCACCCATATCCGGGGTGACCCTTTCATCTCTTCGAAGACCTCCTGAGGGATAAATCCGAACTTGGGGCCGATGCTCTTTCTGTATTTTCCAGCAAACACGATTTTCACCGCGAAAAATGGTATAAGGAAGATGGCCGCGAAAAACAGCAGCACATTATAAAATGAGACAGCCATAATCGGTGGAATATAATGGTCTTTTTGCCTTCTGTCAAGCTTTCACAAAACGAATTGACAGGTAGGGAAAAAGATACTAAGATTTATGATACTCAAACGTAAAAGCAAATGAAAGGAAACCCGGTCATGACACGAATAAGCAGAGCCTGTGTGCTGGCGCTGGCGGCGATTCTTATTATAATCTCGGGATGCGCACGGTATGAGAGAAAGATTGTCCCCTTCAAGATGCCGAACGCCTATACGAACGCGACAGAGGTGGCGGGTGCCACCATAGCGGCCAAGGCATATGATCAAGAAGAGGCGAAGGCCGCTTTCGGATTTGATATCATCGGTTCGGGAGTGCTTCCTGTCCAGGTAATCTTCGATAACAGGGGAAAACATCCCCTGGAAGTTGTCGCGGGCAGGACCTATCTGGTGGATATCCAGAATAACCTCTGGCCGATCCTTGATCGGGAAATGGCTTATGAGAGGATAGAAAGAGAATCAGAATATGGAGAAGTCCTCCCGGAAGGGGCAAAATCAGGTCTGCTGGCAGGCGCGGCGGGTGCTGTTATCGGTGCGGCAATAGGCATCGTTACCGGAACCAACATCGGAGAGGCGGTGGGCAAGGGCGCAGCCATCGGAGCTGCCGCGGGGCTTACCGTGGGCGGGGCCCGAGGGCTGGAAGATACACGGGCGACTCATCATATCGGTGATGATCTGCATAACAGATCTCTTGACCAGAGGCCGGTGCCTCCGGATGACATATCCCACGGATTTCTATTCTTTCCGGGAGAGGCGAAAGAGCAGGCAGCAAAGGAGCTCCGATTGACTATCAGAGAAGTTGACACGGGTGTAATATATTACCTCATCATGAATTTTTGATGACTGTGTAAAAAGTCCGGTTTTGAGTTGTGCATGGACTTCAGCCCCCAAGAGCAAAAAAAGCGAAACGAAAGCCTCCCATGCCCATACCCTACAATGAGTGAAGATGCAGACATGAAAAAGATAGCACCATCCATACTATCAGCCGATTTCAGCAGACTCGGAGAGGAAATTCGTGCAGTCGAAGACGCCGGAGCGGATCTGATTCACGTGGACGTCATGGACGGACATTTTGTCCCTAATATAACCATAGGCCCTCCTGTCGTGGCATCCATAAAGAAGACTGCGCGCGTCCCTCTCGATGTCCACCTGATGATAGATAACCCCGACAGGTATATTCAAAACTTCGCTGACGCGGGGAGTGATATCATTACCGTGCATGTCGAAGCGACAGCTCACCTTCACCGGACAGTCCATCTGATCAGGGAGGCAGGGGCGAAGGCCGGCGTTTCGATCAACCCCGCGACCCCGTTAGTCGATATTGAGCAGGTTATAGGCGACATGGACCTGTTACTTGTTATGACGGTGAATCCCGGATTTGGGGGACAGAAATTCATAGAAAGCATGTTGTCCAAGATACGGAGGGCACGGGATATGATTGACCGCGTCTCGCCCGATGCCCTTCTTGAGGTGGACGGGGGAATTACCCTTCAGAACATAGGGGCAGTGAAAGATGCCGGCGCCGATATATTCGTCGCGGGCTCCAGCATATTCCTCGGTGGGGATTACGGGCAGACGATACACAAGATGAGGGCGATCCTGGGCGATTGATCTATGGTTAAAAAGTCAGTCCATATAGTGCTCATTATTCCGGACAGATAAAAGTGCCCCTCCCCACAAAGTTCACTCATTTTTCAACTCGAAACAAAAAACTCGCAACCCAGAACTCGAATTATGCACATCATCATAGATGGATATAATCTCATCAGACAATCGGATTCCCTGAGACGTCTCGAGAGATTCAGCCTGGAAGAGGGCCGTAGCGGGTTGATACAGAGGGTCGCCGGGTATAAAAAGCTGAAGGGTCATAAGATGACCGTGGTCTTCGACGGATGGATGGATGGATCTGCTAGAGAAGAGCGGCTCAGGGAGGATGGCGTCTCTATCGTGTATTCCCGAAGGGGAGAAACCGCGGACGAGGTCATCAAAAGGATGGCAATGGCGGGAAGGGGCAGAGAGGTTATCGTTGCCACATCAGACAGAGACGTCGCGGACTCGGTCGTGAGGGCAGGCGGTGTGGTGATATCTTCTCCTGAATTCGAGGCACGAATGATGGAAGCCGAAATGATGGTGATGATTAACGGCGGTGAACCCTGTGAAGAAGATGATTATGACATCCCGGAATCCGGAACCAGAAAGAAGGGCACCTCAAAGAGAAAACCCAAAAGAGAAAGACAGTCGCAGAGAAGATTGAGCAAGCTGTAAGTGATAGTTTGAGCGTATCGTAAAAGGCGGGTTCATGCCTCCCTTTATCCGGTTTGGCAGATGCCTATGAGCAGACGTTTCAGTGCGAGTTGTGGATCCGCACCGGAGGACTTCAGGGCAAGATCCAGATCGGCAAGGCGTTTCATGTAGTCGATCAGTTCCTCACGGGAAAAGCGGCCGGCATTGCTCAGGGTCTTATAGATCGCGTAGGGATGCTGGTTTGCAAGCCATTTACTCTTTTTCCCCCACCTGTTCGCCAGGTCCTTTATTGAGGGATAGACGCCGGCCTGAAATTTTCCATAATCCATACCGGAGCGGAAAGCTGGAATTTCCCCCGACTCAAGGAGTATGTTCCCCTGAAGCAGAAGCCGTACTTCTCTGGCTATCATCGAGAGTATAAGGATGTGGTTGACCCCCTGATCAAGGAGCTGCCGGAGGATCTGAAGTGCCCTGCCTGTATCTTTTTCCATGATGGAAGAGGTGAGGTCGAAAACCGAATCCTCAGCGGACTTTTTTACAACCGCATCTATGTCATGTTTGTCAATGGTTTCACTCTCTCCCACGTAGGTAATCAGCTTTTCAATCTCTATCAGGGAATCCCGGAGATTGAGGCCGGTCTTTTTGCCCAGCGCGAGAAGGGCGTCCGGTGTCAGCCTTTTTCCTCTCTTTGCAAGGGCATCCTTCACGGTGTCCATAAGGAGACCTTTTTTCCCTGATTCACTTTTGGATTTTGAGAAGGAAAGGATGACTCCCACATCGATCATGGTCTTGAAAAGCTTCTTTCTTTTATCAACAGCGCCGGCGGTCATAATCAGACAGTTGCCATCCGGAATGCCGCCCTTCAGCACGCCTTCCAGTTTGTCTGTATCCTTCGGTTTCCCTCCCCCTGTAATCTTCAGTCTGTCACACAGGTCGATTACCTTCGGAAGCCATTTCCCCCTCTCTGTCTCTGCCGTGGCACCGATCACACTCCTCCAGTCGTCATCGGAGATCTTCCTCCACTGTCCATCCATCAGGTCTTCGATAGACCAGCCTGCTATTTCCAGAAGGGAGATAAACGCCCTCGCGGCCCTGCGGGGTTCCTTTTCAATATTTGAAGTGATTTCACTGATCACGTCGGCCGACGAAACCTTCGAATAAAAAAGGCGGGTGTTTCTTACAAGGATGACCTTCCCGCCCGGTATGAGAGGAGGTGTACGAATAGAATCGCATATGGCATCTATATCTTCATCTTCTCCCTGCATACTGAAGAGATTGAGGTCTCTCTGGTCCGGAAGGAGAATGCCGTCTATAATCCGATTGACGGCATTCTCCACCAGATATTCCTCATCGCCATATATAAGGTAGCAGGGAGCCGTTGCGCCCCTGCCGATATCGCCAAGGACTGTCTTCAATGTTCCTTGCATGGCAGCTGTTTCAACGTGCTCACAGTATTACGAACTTTTGTATATGCCTTACCACCTGATCGGGCTCATCGATTATCTGAATAAACTCGAGGTCGGTTTCAGAGATTTTCCCCTCCGAAAGCATGGTCTTCTTCATCCAGTCCATAAGCCCGCCCCAGTATTCGCTTCCCATAAGGACCACCGGAAAGCTCCGTATCCTCTTCGTCTGAATAAGCGTGAGAGCTTCAAAGAATTCATCCATTGTGCCGAATCCCCCGGGAAGGATGATATAGGCCATGGCATATTTGACAAACATCACCTTACGGACAAAGAAGTATTTATAGGCAATATTGATATTGGAGTAAGAGTTGGGGGTCTGTTCAAAGGGAAGCTGGATGTTCATACCGACCGATTTGGCCCCGGCCTCACTGGCGCCTCGGTTTGCAGCCTCCATGATGCCTGGCCCCCCGCCGGTAATCACGCCGAATCCCTCCACACCGAGGAGACGGGCAACTTCCCGGGCTTTCTCGTAGTATCTGTCTCCGGGGGCTTCTCTGGCCGAACCGAATATGCTCACGGCATGTCCGAGATTTGAAAGCTCTTCAATGGCATCAACAAATTCCGCCATGATCCGGAAGACACGCCATGATTCATCTACCGACAGGGCATCAACGATATACTGTTTCTCTTCCATACCACCTCCAGAAAATGCCCAGCGGTCATGGAAATAACATCTGAGCCATATAGCTCTCCACTAAACCCATCCGCTGAAAGCCATCTATCTGGGCGACCACTTTTTTCTTCTCGCTGCCTTGGCCACTCTTCTTCGCGCCTCCAGGGCCTTTCTCTTCTTCTTTACCGATGGCTTTTCGTAAGCCCTGCGCAATTTGAGCTCCTTAAAAAACCCGTTCTTTGAAAGTTTATTCTTCAGTATTTTCAGGGCTCTTTCAACATCGTTGTCGATAACCTTTACTTCCAAAAACTATCACCTCCTCCTTTTAAAGACAAAAAAAGGGGCAGAACGACCTCCCAACGAAGTCGCCTTCCACCCCCTGTTTTACCTATATATTGCTATCACTCTCCCTACATAACAGCCTTCAGGGCCTCAACAAACTCCCTGTTTTCCTCTTCCGTGCCGACCGTCACCCTCATGCAGTTTTTGAGGATATCAGGGGCTGTAAAGTTTTTCACCAACACCCCCCTGTCAATCAATCGACCATATACATCATCTTTATCCATAAAACAACTAAAAAGGATAAAATTCGCGTCTGAAGGATAGGGATGAATCCCCTCAATAGCTGTCAACTCGTTAAAGAGCCACTTTCTGCCGGAAATGATCCTATCTGTTATTTCCAGAAATTCCCCGCTGTGTTCAACAAATAAACTCCCGATTATCTGTGAGAAGATGTTCACATTATAGGGCAGTCTCACTTTATTCAAGTGGTGAACCAGCGAAGGATGTCCTATGAGGATTCCCAGCCTGAGTGCCGCCAGCCCAACCTTGGAGAGGGTTCTCAGGATTACAAGATTATTCCACCGATCAAGATCGTGCAGGAATGTCTTTCCAGAAAAATTGAAATATGCCTCATCGATCACCACAAGACCGTTGGATGTCTCCAGAATCTTTTCCATATCGTCTCTGTCAAAACATCCGCCCGTGGGGTTGTTGGGATAACTGAGAAATATAAGGGATGGCTGATTATCGGCTATCGCGCCGAGCATGGAGTCTGTATCCAGGCCCAGGCGGTCGTCCAGAGGCACTTCAATAATATCATGACCCGTGTTGAGCGCGCCTATCTTGTACATGGCAAAGGTGGGGATCGGGAACATGACACTGCCTGACGGGGAGGCACTGACGGCCGTCAGCAATATATGGATGAGTTCATCCGATCCGTTCCCGATAAGGACCCTATCTTCATCCACCCCGTAATACCGCGCGAAGTCCCTTCTCAGGCCGGGAGACCCCGGCGCCGGATAGCGATTGAGGGGCACGGCCTCCAGACGTTCGGAGATCATGCGTTTCAGCCCGGGAGGCAGGGGGTAGGGATTCTCATTGGCGTCAAGTTTGATCCGGCACAATGTTTCTTCAACAGCGTAGGCCTCCTGCGAAAGTACCGCAGTTTTTATAATCTTTTCAATGTCCACTCTTTGCTCCTCGACCCGTGTTCCACCGGTCATTCGTGTATTTGCTTTCAAGGAGACTGTCCCTGAGCGTCTCCTCTTCGGGAGACAAATTCCCCTCTATGAGGCGTATCTTCAAGATCTCTTCAAATCCAGACGCGATGTTTCGACACAGGGTATCCATCCCGATCGTATCTCCGATGCTCTTGCGGATGGAAGAGACGGAGGCGTTGAGTTTTTCCACCTCCATGGCGATATCTTTCGTTGTTATTGCCGCGCAGACCGCCGCCGGATCAAAATCCAGAAGGAGAGACCCATGCTGCAGGAACACGCCCCTTGCCCGTACCTGGGCGCTTCCGCAGATCTTTCTGCCGTCTGCGAGGAGCTCATTCTTATATGAGGCGGCAAAACAGAAGGCCCCGGATGATCCGTTTCCGACTCTGCCTTCCTCCACCATGTGAGCCTCAACCCCCGACTTCTCAAGGCCTCGTATTATGCACCCGCTTATTATCCGGTACGTCTCGACAACATC
>JAFGQD010000106.1 GCA_016935875.1 Deltaproteobacteria bacterium | reverse complement strand
TGGAGCGGGCGAACGGATTTGAACCGTCGACGTCAACCTTGGCAAGGTTGCACTCTACCACTGAGTTACGCCCGCTTGATTTTCGAAGAACACTAATAATAAAATAAGCTCCCGTTGTCAATGAAAACTTTCAGAATTCCGTTAGCTATTTCCTGATTTTCTTCTCATAAAACTGCATGAAATAGTCTGCGCCTGACCACACCGTCAAAACAAGGGCGATGTAGAGAATAACCATACCGACTGCGTGGGCATCAAGACCGAAGACGGTGTCATAGTGTATCAGCAGAGCCGAAACCGCGACAATCTGGCATAACGTTTTCTGTTTGCCCAGCCTGCTTGCGTCTATTACAAGGCCATCGGCCGACGCAATGCTTCTCAGGCCGTCCACCAGTAAATCTCTCATGATAATAATAGCGACTATCCATGCCGGAATCCTGCCGATGGGAATCATCATGATCATGGCGGTAGTCACGACAAGCTTATCAGCCACAGGGTCCAGAAACTTTCCCATCGTGGTTACGATATTATATTTCCTCGCAACATATCCGTCTATCAGGTCTGTAATCGCAGCTATGATAAACAGGATGGCAATAACCATGCTCAGTATTCTGCCCGGAGAAAGGAGAAGCAGAAACAATACCGGAATCACCCCAAGTCTGAGAAGAGTGATAGAGTTCGGAAGATTGAATATTTCGCTCCTGTCCTTTGATGCCGTCAGTTTATCAAAGGAGTTCTTCAGAAAGTCTATCATGTTATCCTTTCGGAACCCTGCGCCAGTCGGCCATAAATTTCTCAAGACCGATATCGGTAAGAGGGTGTCCGGCCAGCTGCTGTATCACCTTAAATGGAATAGTGGCGATATCGGCACCGAGAAGCGCCGCGTCAAGTACATGAAGAGGATGCCTGACGCTGGCAACAATAACCTCACAATCAAACATATAATTGTCGAAGATAGTCAGTATCTGTTCCACAAGTTCCATTCCATTGTGAGAAATATCGTCAAGCCTCCCTATAAAGGGACTGACATAAGCAGCGCCTGCCTTGGCGGCAAGAAGTGCCTGCACCGGAGAGAAGATCAGTGTCTGGTTTACACTGATTCCCTGGTCCGACAACATACGTGTGGCCTTCAATCCCTCGGTAGTCATTGGGACCTTCACTACAACATTCTCCGCCAGCTTCGACAGTTTTTTCCCTTCGGCAACCATACCCTCAGCGTCTTCACTCACCACCTCAAGACTTACAGGGCCATCTACTATCTCCAGTATTTCTCTGACTACCGTGTCAAAATCTTTCTTTTCCTTTGCCACAAGGGAGGGATTTGTGGTCACACCATCAACCATCCCCAGACTTAACCCCTCTTTGATCTCATCAATATTACCGGTATCTATGAAAAACTTCATGCAATCTCCTCAACCGTTCTCTTTTTTGTACTTTTCAAGGCATTCCTTGCTGCAAAAGTAGAGTGTCCTGCCATCCTTGGCAGTCTTATATGCGCTGTTTATCGGTACATATGTACCACAGTATGGATCTTTTACGAGATCTTCTCCCTCAACACGAGACTGTTCCCCTGAACGATTCTTCGATATCTTCTCTGGCGGGGTAAACATAAACCTCGACAAACGATATACCACATATACAATAATGCCTGCAATTACTAAACGGATCATTCTCTAATAAACGGGCGGTCTTCACCGCTCAGCAATTGGAGCTTCCCGCAAAAAGTTGCGGTGAATCTCCGATTGTTAAGGAAACTGCTTATTTTTATTCGCTCGCGCACCCCGCCGCATGGAGCGGGGAATGCGCTCGCTGTTCAATTCAACAGTATTGTTATCCTGAAGCCTGTCCAGCAGTCCATGGGCAGAAATCCCGAATGCAGGGTGTATAGCACATGGAGCTATTTCATTCAATGGAACGAGCACAAACCTTCTCTTGTGAAGCTCCGCGTGCGGAATGACAAGGTCTTTCTCATCTAGTACCAACTGATCATAGATGAGAATATCGATATCGATGATCCGCGGGCCCCATTTCCCGGCCCTGATTCTTCCCATTTTCCCTTCCACGCCCTGCATGGCATGCATAAGGGCACGCGGCCCGAGCATGGTCCGTATCTCAACGACTCCATTTACAAACCAGTCCTGCTCCACAAATCCGACCGGTTGAGTCTTATATAACGACGAGCATCTCAAAACTCTGACGCCACTCACATCAGATATGCCCTTTACGGCAGCGGCACAATTCGCAGGGGCATCCCCGATATTGGAACCGATACCCAGGAAACAGATAACGCCATCATCCACGGTGATATCCTTGTTTCAATCCTTCAGGCCCAGTACATCCTGCATATCATACAAACCGTTTTCGCGGTCCACAATCCAGGCGGCCGCCCTGATCGCCCCCCTGGCGAAATTATCACGGCTGTGTGCCCGGTGAATAAACTCCAGCCTTTCACCCATACCGCCGAAGAGGACCGTATGTTCGCCGACAATATCACCGGCCCTCACGGCATGCACTCCGATTTCGGCCTCCGGCCTCGCGCCTATCATGCCCCTACGCCCATATACACCGACCGTATCAATGTCTCTGTCAAGGGCCTGTGCTATGATCTGTGCCATCTTTACAGCGGTCCCGCTGGGAGCATCCTTCTTCTGATTGTGATGAGCCTCGATGATCTCCACATCGTACCCGTCGCCCAGTATCCCGGCCACATCTTTGAGCACCTTGAATAGTACATTGACGCCCACACTCATGTTGGGAGCCAGAACACATTTCGCATTTTTGGAGATGTTCGTCACCTCTTCCATCTCATCCGGTGTCATTCCTGTGGAGCCTATGACGATGGCCTTATGATGTTCGGCCACGGTCCTGAGATGTTCAACAGATGCGATGTGGCTACTGAAATCAATAACGACATC
>JAFGQD010000014.1 GCA_016935875.1 Deltaproteobacteria bacterium | reverse complement strand
TGCAGATAAATAGGTGAAGTTAGAAAATGTATGAATCGCATATCGTCATTGTCTGATTAGATCTTCAACTATTGACAGCTGCTATCTCTTAGCAGTTTCGGATATTCGGGAAACAGTACATACATTGTTGTTTCTTTTCTTCGGAAAATAGATATACTATCCCCTAAATTCATTTTTTTCAGGTTATCCCAGGTGTTTGCGTGCGGGTTTGTTATAGAAGCTTTTGACGGTACAAGATCTCTCGCGCGACCGCACTCACCACCATGGGCGTAATGCTCCTGGTTACGGTACTCCTCGGCCTCTTCTCCATTATTTACCCGCAGATCGCTCCGGTCATGATCATCGAAGGCAGCTTCGTCCTGTGGGCTGGAACCTTCACAATTGTAAATTACTTAATATTACTTGATTTTTCTTTGTTTTTAAATTATATGTTGTACGGAATAACAAAAAGGGGGTACTGCTTTTACATACTATTTATGCGACACCTCGTTTTGTACTTGCACGCTGACCCGCAAAGAATAACACTCGAAATCTCACAGAACATTTGAGTAATCCTTGAAATTGAGCCTCCCCGCAGCAAGCTGCGGGAAAATTTTCGAAAGATAAATCCAATATCAACTTATCAGGGCAAATTTGCCCGTCAATCAATGATCCGGTAATGAACTAAGAAAAGCATCCAAAAATATCAGTGCTTGAAAACACAATCCACGTTTCATTAATGTCGCCACGAAGAATTACGGACCGGTTAAATTATGAACCAAAAAGTAAAGCAGTATTCTCATCCTTTTTTGAAATCGCTAAAATTAGTCATAATGGCTGTTTTAGTGATTCAGACTCAACTTGTATGTCATTCAATCGCGTCAGTTCCGGTTAAAGTCGGCATCTACCAAAACGCACCGAAGATTTATCTGGATCAACAAGGCCGGCCGGCCGGGTTTTTCCCCGAACTTTTAAACTTTATCGCTGAAAAAGAAGATTGGAAACTCGAATATATTCCCTGTACCTGGAATGAGTGTCTGGATAAGGTGGAAAGCGGCGAGCTTGATCTAATGATGGATGTAGCCTTCTCGGAGTCGCGTGCTGGGCGTTTTAATTTCAACAAGGAAGTCGTGCTGGGAAACTGGTCCGGAGTTTATACCAGATATGGCATCTCAATTCGTTCTATCCTGGATTTGGACAGGAAGAAAATCGCGGTTGTTAAAGGGTCGATTCAGGCCCATAAATTAAAGGCCGATGCACATGCCTACGGTATTTCGCCGACCTTTATAGAGACGGGAAGCTTCACAACGGTATTTGATATGATCGAAAAGGGAGAGGCGGATGCCGGCATCGTCAACCGGCTTTTCGGCGCACAGCAGGTGAAAAATTTCGGTCTCCAGGAAACCGGTGTTGTCCTCTATCCGTCGAGATTGATGTTTGTTGCTCCTAAGTTAAAGGGCAATAAACTGCTGGACCGGATTGATAAACATCTGACGGAATTGAAAAAGGACCGGCGTTCCGTCTATTACGCCGCGCTTGAAAGGGTCTTGGCTCCGGCACAAAAACCTGTTTCTCATGTCCTTTCTTTGACCGTTGAGGAACTGGCCTGGCTGGCTGCGCATCCGGAGATAACGGTTGCCGTCAATCGAGCGTGGCCTCCCATGGATTACGTCGATGCGCAGGGCAAGCCACAGGGTATCGGTATCGGTTTTATCAAAGCGCTTAACACCCGCTTAAAGGGCAGATTGAAAATCGTGCCTCTTCCCTGGACTGAGATGTGTAAAGCTGTAAAAGAAAAACGAATCGACGCGCTGATGGACATCACGCCGAGACCGGACCGTGAATCCTTTTTTAATTTCACAAAGCCGTATGTTTCGGTTCCCCACATTATCATCGCGCCGAAAGATGCGCCGCATTACGAGAATCTCTCACACTTGAAAGGCAAGTCTGTCGGAGTGGAACGTGATTTCTTCATCGAAACCGTACTTCGAGATAAATACCCTGACATCAAGGTAAAACTTTTCAATACAACCAGTGATGCCTTAGATGCGGTTTCCAAGGGGATAACGGATGCTTACATCGGTAATCGAGCCGTGGCGATGTACATCATCGAGCGGGAACTGATTAATAACCTGAAAGGCCATGGCAAGATCGAGGAAACAGCTTCCATCAATGTTATCGGTGTTCGCAAAGACTGGCCCGTTCTGAGAGATATTCTGCAAAAGGCGCTGGATAATCTTAACAAAGACGAAGTTACCTCCATACTCAGAAGATGGGTTACTCCTTATGAAGAGTATGCAGTGAGGATTCAACTGTCACCGGAAGAAAAAGCTTGGATCACAGCTCATCCGGTTCTCCGCATGGGGTACGATACAAGTTGGCCTCCCGTAGAATATATGGATAGTGAGGGGCGATTTGTCGGGATGTCCGCAGATTTCACGAAACTGGTCGGTAACATTGTCGGTGTTGCGATTCAGCCGACCGCTCCTAAAAGCTGGCAAACCACTCTGGAAGAGATCAAGTCGGGCTCAATCGATGTTCTCTTTGCGGTTACACGTACGCCCCAGCGTGAAGAATTTCTCTCTTTCAGCAAGCCCTATTTAAATTTCCCCATGGTGATCGTAACCGATCAGGCTGCCTCCTATATTGGTGATATGAATGAACTGAAGGGAAAGAAAATCGCGGTAGTCAACGGACATGCCAGTCACGATATTTTGAAAGTCCGGCATCCGGAGCTTGATTTGATGCTTACCGCTGATGCGAAAGCAGGATTACACGCTGTTAAACGCCGGGACGCCTATGCATATATCGGCAGCCTCGCGGCCATAAGTTACGTGATTAGCCATGAGAGCATATCAAGCCTCATGGTCTGCGGCGAAACACCGTACAATTATGAACTCTCTATTGGTGTCAGCAAAAAACAGCCGATACTGGCAAGTATTATGCAAAAGGCTGTTACTGCCATTACGGAAGAAGAACGTAATGCGATTTATCAAAAGTGGATTTCAGTGACCTATAAGCGGAGTGTCGATTACGGCTTGTTATTGAAGGTTCTCCTTGGCTCAATTCTGATTGTCCTGGTGGTTTTCTACTGGAACCGCCGTCTGGCTCGTGAGATTGGCCTTCGCCGGAAAATTGAAGGAGAACTGGTGGAAGCGAAAGAAACCGCCGAATCTGCCAATCGGGTAAAAAGCGCCTTCTTGTCCAGCATGTCGCATGAACTGCGCACGCCTCTCAATTCCATTATCGGTTTTACCGGTATCACTCTCAATGAGCTTGCCGGCCCCCTGAATCTTGAGCAGAAAAAACAGTTGAAAATGGTTAAAGGGAGCGCCCGCCACTTACTGGATCTTATCAATGATGTATTGGATATTTCAAAGATCGAGGCGGGCGAACTGCGGGTCTCTTGTGAGGAATTCAGTATGCGCGATGCGGTTAACCAGGTTGCTGAATCGCTTAAGCCGCTGGCTGAGCAGAAAGGTCTGTCTCTCTCTGTGGAGATCGCACCGGAAGTTGACAAGATTGCCAGTGATGAACGCCGTATTCGGCAAATTCTCATCAATCTGGCTAACAATGCCATCAAGTTTACCGAAAAGGGAGCGGTAAAGATTGTCTGTCTCCAGCGTGATTCCTTCATAGAAGTTGAAATAACGGACAGCGGAATCGGCATAAAGGATAGGGATATCGGCAAACTTTTCAAACCGTTCCAACAGCTCGATACCGGTACTTCCCGCAGGTACGAAGGAACCGGCCTGGGGCTGTCTGTGTGTAAGCGAATTCTTGATATGCTGGGCGGTACCATTCGAGTGAAGAGTCAATTCGGAAAAGGCAGCACCTTTACCTTTACTTTACCGTTGGTTCCGGAGGAGGAAAATGACGAAAAAGAAGATCCTGATCATTGAAGATAATGAACAAAACCTCTATTTGACAACGTTTCTGTTGGAAAAAGAAGATTATGAGGTGGTCCAGGCACGTGACGGGCAGCAGGGATTAGAATTAGCTGTTTCTGAAAATCCTGATTTGATTCTTTTAGATATCCAGCTGCCGGTGATGGATGGGTATGAAGTGGCCAGGCGTCTGAAGCAGGCTGAAGAGACGAAAGCTATTCCTGTCGTAGCGGTTACCTCTTATGCAATGGCGGGCGACCGCGAAACCATTCTGGCCGCGGGCTGTGAAGGGTACATTGAAAAACCGATAGACCCCGACAGCTTCGTTGAGCGGGTTAGAAGATTTTTGTCGCAGATATAGAAAGGAGGCATTGCACGATGAGTAAAATTCTTATCGTTGAAGACAATCCCGAGAGTTGCTACATGTTGGAACAGCTGTTGGCATCCAGAGGTCATCACATAATCGCTGCGGAAAATGGCGAAGACGCGCTGCGGCTTGCTCGCCAGGATCCGCCTGAGGTTATCATTTCGGATATCATGATGCCGGTCATGAATGGGTTCAGGCTTTGTCATGAAGTGAAAAAGGACCCCAGCCTGCGAAATATCCCCTTTGTTTTTTATACAGCTACTTTTACTGAAAAGACTGATGAAAAACTGGCCATGAGTCTCGGTGCTTCCCGTTTTATCCTCAAACCCACAGAAGGAGAGCAGTTTGTACGGATACTTGATGAAGTGCTGGATGAACACCGGCAGGGAATTCTGCAGGTTCCTGAAAAGCCGCTGGAGGATGAGCAGACCCTTCTGGAAATGTATGACAACAGTATTGCCCGTAAACTGTCAAAAACAGTGGAAAAACTCCAAGATGAACAAAAAGTGTTGATTAAATCACAACGGAGACTTAAAGAGGCGCAGGAACTGGCCCATATTGGGCATTGGGAACTCGATTTGAAAAGCAATTTCCTGGAATGGTCTGATGAGATATACCGCATTTTGGGACTGAAACCACAGGAGTTTGATGCCACATACGAAGCATTTATGGCGGCTGTTCATCCGGATGACAGGGTTTTTGTCGCTCAGGCTCACAAAGACTCATTGGCGAAAAAGACACAATGCGATATCGAATGTCGTGTGTTGCTTAAGGATGGGACAATCAAATATGTGAATGAAAGGTTCCAAACCATCTATGA
>JAFGQD010000105.1 GCA_016935875.1 Deltaproteobacteria bacterium | reverse complement strand
CGTATCAACCGGGGGAAAAAGCCCCGCACTTGCCAGGAAACTGAGAGAGAATATGGAGGAGAAATATGGCCCCGAATATGGCATTCTCCTCGATATCATGGGTGATCTCAGGGAGAGAATAATCGATCGTGGAGATACGTCAACAGAAAACAGGAAACTGTTTGAATCCGTGTTGGATTCCGATATCCTCAGGTATATCAGAGAAGAAAAATGGAACCGGGTAAGGGAGATTGTCTGGGACCTTACCGGCGAGGATGTAAAATTAGAAATGTAGCAGATTCCCCTTGTAAGGCATGTTATGGAGATGATGTTCTTCAGGATCGCACTTGTCGCTTACTTCGTGAGCACGGTAGGATTTTTCGTCTCGCTTTTCGTCGGGAGAGTGAAGGTGGCGAAGGTCTCGATGTGGTTGTTTTCTCTGGCATTCGCCCTGCACACGGTCTATATCGTCATGCAATGGATGGGAGTGGCTTTTACACCGTCGGCTAATATCTATGGTTCACTCTCATTCGTCGCTTGGGCCGTTTCAGGTGCATATCTTGCCTTCCAGACAAAGACAGAGACGCGGGTGCTTGGTGCTTTTGTGTCTCCCGCAGTTCTGGTGATGACGATAGCGGCATCTGCCGGATTGATGGGCGGAGTTTCCATCCCGCCCGCCCTGCGCGGGCCCTGGGTTTCCATTCACGTCGTTTTTTTACTTACCGGAGGGGCCCTCTTCGCTCTGGCATGTCTTACGGGGACAATGTACCTGCTACAGGACAACCTGATAAAGAGCAAAAAAGTAGGAGGGGTCAGCGGGCTGCTTCCATCACTGCGGGATCTTGACAGGATAAATCATATATGTATTGTCTGGGGGTTTCCGCTGCTGACGTTCGGCATTATTGCGGGATCAATATGGGCCCGGACCGTCTGGGGGACAAACTGGCACTGGGATCCGAAGCAGATCTTCACTGCAATATCCTGGGTAATATACGCCGCCCTGATTCACCAGAGGCTTGTCATAGGATGGAAGGGAAGGAAGGCGGCGCTTCTGTCAATAATCGGCTTTGCCGGACTCCTCTTTGCCTTTATCGGCGTGAATGTTTTTTTTGTAACGATACACAATTTTTGATTATTGCGGGATGCGGAGAACATGAGCATAGTCCTCCTGGGAATAAATCATAGAAGCGCCCCTGTAAACATACGGGAAAGATTATCCATATCATGCGGAGAAGAGGGTAAAACCCTCGAGGAATTGAAGAATATTCCGCATGTCAGAGAGGTGATGTATCTTTCTACCTGTAACCGGATCGAAGTTCTTGTGAACATAAAACCCGCCGATACGGTCGCAGAGGAATTGAAGACCTTTATCACATCGCGCGGCAACCTTTCTCCTGAAGAAATGAGGAAATGTCTGTATGTGTATCGTGATGAGGATGCGGTACGCCATCTTTTCAGAGTTGCGTCAAGTCTCGATTCGATGATCATGGGAGAGCCCCAGATCCTGGGACAGCTCAAGGATGCCTACCGTCTGTGCGTGGTGCAAAAGACCTCCGGTGCCATTTTGAACAAACTGCTTCACCGAGCCTTTTCTGTGGCGAAAAGGGTGAGAACGGAGACCTCTATAGCAAACAATGCGGTCTCAGTGAGCTTTGCCGCGGTGAAACTCGCCAAAAAGATATTCGGCACGCTTGACAGAAAGAAGGTTCTTCTTGTCGGTGCAGGCGAGATGGCGCAACTTGCGGCCAGACACCTTATGGACGATGGGGTTGCCCGAATAATCTTTACCAATCGGACTTACGAGAACGCAGTAAAACTCGCTAATGACTTTCACGGTCTTCCGATTGAATTCGAACTTCTGGAGGATACACTCGGCGACGTTGATATAGTGATAAGTTCAACAGGGTCAACGGAGTATCTCGTATCCAGAGATATGATTGAGGCTGCCCTGCACAGGCGTAAAAACAGGCTGATGTTTCTTATCGACGTGGCGGTACCGAGAGACATTGACCCTGCGGCTGGGGAGATTGATAATGTGTACCTTTATAATATTGATGATCTCCAGGGTGTGGTCGACGAGAATATGCAAGGCCGCCTTAACGAAGCAAAAAAGGCTGAATCCATTATTGATGAAGAGGTCGCCAATTTTTTCGTATGGTTCGACACCCTCGAGGTTGTCCCCACAATAGTGGACTTGAAGAGCAAGGCCGGAGACATAATAAGGGAAGAGATGGTAAGGTCTCATTCGTGGATGAAGGATCTCGACGGTGAGGAAAGAGAAAACATAGCAATACTCGTCAATGCTGTTGTGAACAAGATATTGCACGACCCAGTCGTCGGATTGAAGGAAGAAAGCCGCAACGGCGGAGCCGACTCCTATGTGGCGGTGGTAAAGAAATTGTTCAGGCTTGAATAAGGGTCGGTTACCGAGAAAAGTTTGCTGAGCGGCTGATCCCACCCTTTTTCTATATCAAATCGTCACCTTTATCTCTTGTGTATTATCCTTTCGAGCAGTTTCCCCGGAAGGGTGTTTTCTAAATGAACTGCTCCGTGGGGGCAGATTTCCATGCAGCAATAACATCTGATGCATCGATCATAGTCAAATACGATGGTCTTGTCTGTGTTATGTATGGCCCCGGCGGGGCAGAATTTCCAGCATG
>JAFGQD010000013.1 GCA_016935875.1 Deltaproteobacteria bacterium | reverse complement strand
TCGCCAGCAAGTCCGGTACTACCACAGAGACCATCTCATTTCTCAAGTATTTCTACAACCGGATGTCTGATCGATTACCTTCAGAGGCGGCCGGAGATCATTTCATTGCCATTACGGACTCCGGTTCAATGCTTGCCGAACTGGCCGATCGTTACTCGTTTAAGGATACATATCTAAATGCCCCCGATATCGGCGGCCGTTTTTCCGCGCTTTCATATTTCGGATTGCTTCCCGCCGCCTTGATGGGAGTGGATATCAGGCGCATTCTTCACTCTTCGCTGGTGATGGAGAAACTGTGCAGGGAAAACGATCTGTCGATGGAAAGGGGTAATCCGGGGGGCATTCTGGGCGTAACCATCGGAACGCTGGCCCGCGCGGGCAGAGATAAACTGACCATTATCACATCGCCCGGTATAGCCTCTTTTGGTAACTGGGTGGAGCAGTTGATAGCTGAGAGCACCGGTAAAGAGGGGAAGGGCATTCTGCCTGTAGTAGGCGAGGCTATAGAACAGCCCGGAGTGTATGGTGATGACAGGGTTTTTGTTTATCTGAAGATGGCGGGGGACGATTCGCACGACAACGCGGTATCTGCCCTGGAGGATGCGGGGAACCCCGTTGTGAAAATGTGTATAGATGATCTCTACGATCTCGGGGGGCAGTTTTTTCTCTGGGAGATGGCGACGGCGATTGCCTGTTGGTTTCTCAAAATCAACCCGTTTGACCAGCCCGATGTTGAGTCGAGTAAAATCCTGACGCGAAAAATGCTGGGGGACTATGCGAAAGATGGCCGACTTCCCGATGAAACTCCGGTGTTAACCTGTGACGGAATATCTGTGTACGGTACGCCCCTATCGAAAAGCATGGAAAGTATGCTGAAGACCTTTCTCGGACAGGCAGAGCCGGGAGGATATGTCGCCATTCAGGCGTATGTGGAGCCTACGGATAAGACGGACCATACTCTGGGTGAATTGAGAACGAGCATTCGTGACAAATACGGGTTTGCCACGACCGTTGGTTATGGCCCCCGCTATCTGCACTCAACCGGTCAGCTGCACAAGGGAGATGCGGGCAGGGGCCTGTTTATCCAGCTTACCGCCGATGATGAGCGGGATCTGCCCATTCCTGATCAGATGGGATCAGGAACATCTTCCGTTTCCTTTTCCGTGCTTAAAAGGGCACAGGCCATGGGCGACCGGAATGCCCTGCTGGCTGCGGGGCGCCGTGTGATACGATTTCACCTTGGCGCGGATGTCCCGGGTGGCATAAAAACTCTGGCGTCCGCCATGTAGATTCGTCATTACTCATACTTCAACATGCAGGAGAAAGAAGAAAGAACTCTTTGCAGCTTCTGGCGGACTGGAACGACTTCGGTTGCCCGGAGCAATGAAGAGAGGCTATCCCCCCTGCCCATGGGATGAAGACACAGAATGGTGTTTGATACCCGGATAGTTATTCTTTAATTTTCTTTCTTGCATGTTTTTGTTATAAGTTTTTACAGCGTAATCAGTTCAGAACAGGAATTCCCATAATGCAGGTACAGATTTTTTCATCTATACATATCCCGTTGCCGTTAGAAGCTATTTATCGGCGTCTCGGTTACAAGAGCGGTATAACAAAGATTGACGAGCGCAAAAGGGAAGAGATAGAACGGCATATAGAATATGCGGCCTCTCTTGTCTGCCTGAAAGGGGCCGGCCTGCGGGTTCCCTTGGAACGCGTGGAGCCGACGCAGGTTTTCCTTGCTACGGGCGCTGACATCAGAAGCGCCAAACTCGCCGGATTCCTGAAAGGGTGCAGAGAGGTGCTCTTTGTCGGTTCAACCGCCGGGAGCGCGGTGATGGATGCCATACGGGGAGATATAGAAGGGGATGACATGACGCGCGGTGTGGTCATCGACGCGGTGGCAAGCGAGATGACTGATGCGGCGCTTGACTGGATTATGGGATTATTTAATCGTCTGCTTGCCAGGGAGAACGCCCGTCTCACCAGGGCGCGCTTCTCTGCCGGGTATGGTGATTTTCTGCTGGAAAATCAGAAGATGATGTATGATATGCTGGAGCTCGGCCGTATAGGAGTCACGATAAACGAAAACTGCATTCTCATACCGGAAAAGTCTGTTACAGCCGTAGTGGGGATTCACGCGTAAAGGAGACACGGGTAAGATGCTACTGAAAGAGACAATCAGAGAGAGAATAATCATAATGGATGGCGCAACGGGGACGGAGCTTCAGAAAAAGGGAATGCCAGCTGGTGTATGCCCGGAAATCTGGTGCCTGGATAACCCCGATATCATCGGCGCAGTTCATGCCGGTTACCGGGATGCCGGAGCGGATATCGTTACCGCGTCCACCTTCGGGGCCAACCGTATCAAACTGAACCAATACGGCACGTACGATGTGGTCCGGGTTAACCGGGACCTGGCCCTCCTCGCACGAGGCGCTGTGGGCGCGGGGATTCTTGTCGGGGGTGATATCGGTTCCACGGGACGCTTCGTCAGGCCGTTCGGCGACCTGAAATTCGAGGATGCCATCGAGATCTACAAGGAACAGGTGCGGGGGCTCTTGGAAGGGGGGGTTGATCTTTTCCTCATCGAGACAATGATGGATATTCAGGAAACCAGGGCGGCCCTTATCGCTGTGAAGGAACTGACCGACACCTTTACCAGTGTCACCATGACATATGAAGCACACGGCAGGACGTTGAACGGGACGGATCCCGTGACCGCCCTGATCACCCTGCAGAGCCTCGGAGCGGACGCCGTCGGCTGCAACTGCTCCACCGGACCTGAGGAGATGCTGGAACTTATCGAGGCGATGAAGCCCTGGGCCACCGTTCCACTGGTGGCAAAACCGAACGCGGGTATGCCCGAGCTTATTGACGGTGCGACCATCTTCACCATGGGGGCGGATACCTTTGCCTCATTCGGCACGCGGTTTGCCTCGAGGGGGGCGAATCTCCTTGGCGGGTGCTGCGGGACCACCCCGGAATATATCCGTAAGTTGAAGGAGGCGGTTGCCGGAGTAAAGCCCGTCCAGCCGATGCGGGCTTCTATCAGCGCAGTCAGCTCCGCGAGATCGTCCGTTATACTCGAAGGGAAACGGACTCTTTCGATCGTTGGGGAACGTATCAATCCGACGGGGAAAAAGGCCCTCCAGCAGGAACTTCGTGAAGGCAGGATGTCTCTTGTCCGGACCATGGCAAAAGAACAGGAACATCGGGGAGCATCGCTCCTGGACGTCAATGTGGGTATGCCGGGCATCGATGAAAAAGAGACGATGCTGGGAGCGATCGGGAACCTTTCCGTGACCTCTGATCTGCCTCTGGTTATCGATTCCTCGAATATCGATGTGATAGAAGCGGCGCTCCGGTTATATCCCGGTCGCGCGCTTATCAACTCTATTTCCGGAGAGAGAGCAAGGATAGAAAAACTATTGCCTGTGGCGGCGAAATATGGGGCCATGTTCATACTGCTTCCACTTGCGGGTGGCGATATTCCCGAGACGGCGGAGAAGAGGAAGAAGATTATAGAAGATGTGTTTGAAAAGGCCGCGGCCCTAGGTTTTACGAAGTCCGACATAGTCATCGATGGTCTTGTTATGGCCGCGTCGTCCGATTTTAAGGCGCCGATGGAGACTCTGAAGACGATTGAATGGAGCAGTGACGTCTTCAAGGCCAACACGATTGTTGGTCTTTCCAATGTCTCCTTCGGGATGCCGGAACGCACGTGGCTGAACGCGGCTTTTCTTGCCATGGCGGTATCAAAAGGCCTGACGATGGCAATCGCCAATCCCGGGGTGGAGGAGCTGATGAATGCCAAACTGGCGGGGGACGTGCTTGCAGGCAGGGACAGGGATGCCTCAAGGTATATACATCATTTCTCACACGTGTCTCCAAAGGTGAAACAGAAAGAAGCCTCTTCTCACAAAACACCACAAGACGAGGTGTCTCAGGCCATTCTTGAAGGGAACCGGGAAGACATAGAACAGCGGCTTTCCGGGGCAATGGACTCGGGGATGGACGCACAGAAGATCGTTGACGGGATCATGATCCCCGCGATCACGGAAGTTGGCGCACTGTTTGACAGGAAAGAATATTTTCTTCCACAGTTGATCGCGAGCGCTGAAACAATGAAAAAGGGCATCGCCTTTCTTGAACCATGGCTCAGAGATACCACATTGAATAAGAAACCGAAGGGACGTATCATCATCGCGACGGTACAGGGGGACGTTCATGATATAGGTAAAAACATAGTGGCACTGATGCTGAGGAATCACGGGTTTGAGGTGGTTGATCTGGGCAAGAATGTGCCTGCCGAGACCATTATACAGGAGGCCGTAAGGCTCAAACCCTCCGTTATCGGGCTGTCGGCCCTGATGACCACTACCATGGCAGGCATGAAAGAGATTGTAGAGCTTGCACAGCTGAAGTCCCTTGATTGCAGGTTCATGGTGGGCGGGGCGGTGGTAACAAAGGCCTACGCGGAGTCGATCGGTGCGCATTACGCGAGAGACGGTGTGGAGGCGGTCAGGGTGGCTGAAACACTGACCGCATGACGGGATCATTCATTACCGTTGCTGAGAATCCAGGAGGGCCGCAGGGCGACACGGAAAAATCGGGCTCACACATAAGAGACGCCCATTCGTCTTCGTTATGGTAACGGGATATGAGATTGTTAGAGGATATATTCCTGCCTGATGACCATGTCGCCTTTTGCTGGATTAAGGGACAGCCGTGGGAAAAAGGATCAGTCAGGCCGGTATGATTTTCCCAGGGCCGTCGGCGGGGCTCCGGAAAGGGTTCCGAGTATCGATTTCATCCAGACTTTACTCCCCGTCGAGTCGATGGCGGACTTTTTCTGGACAAAATTAATAATCAACAGTGTAAAGATCATGAGAGGGAAGGGGGCGACCTGAAAAACCTGAGCCGGTATGGAGGGAAACCAGTTCTGAAAATATATGCCTATTACCTGCAGGAAGGCGAAGAGATAGGCACCGATTGCCGCCCGTACCGGATGCCACCCACCGAAAATGACGAGAGCCAGAGCTATCCATCCCGTACCTTCGGCCCCCTGCGGGCGACCCCATCCCGGTTTTGTACAGAGGGAAAAAGCGGCGCCCGCAAGCCCTACAAAGGCGCCACCGCAAACGGCGTACAGCATTTGTATCCTGGCGGGGCTTATCCCTCTGGCGAAGCAGGCCCTCGGATTTTCTCCCACGGCTCTCAGGTTGAGCCCCTGCGCGGTACGGTACACGTACCACCAGCACACTCCTATCAAAAGGAGACTGAGATAGACGGGGAAGGTATGGCTGAAAAACACTTTTCCAAGAAAAGGGATATCGCTTAGCAATGGAATCGGATGCTGAAGCACGCTGGGCCCCTGTATGCGGGAATAGGGGTTGCCTAAGAAGTAGGCAAGGTCCCGCGTCATGAGTGTCAGGACAAATCCCACGGCCACCTGGGACTGGTTAAGATAGATGCTGAAGACCGCCACGACAGCCGCGACCAGCGCCCCTGTCAGCGCGGCACAGGCAAAACCCATGAGGGTGCTTCCCGTCTCATAGGCAACGGCAAAGGCGATCATGGCGCTCAGGAGTATTGAACCGTCCAGAGAAAGATTTATGATACCCGACTTTTCCGTGATTGTTTCCCCGAGGGTTGCAAGCAGGATAGGGACAGCTCCGGCTACAACACTGGCGAGCAATATGGTCAGATTGAAATCACTCATGATAAGACGGTTCCTTCAGATTTTTTGCGCGCATTCTCCATGCGTGCATGGCAAGTGCCGCCAGCACGAGGGCGCCCTGAATAACGCCGCTCAGTGATGAATCTAATCGGAGCATCATCGGAAGCTGGATGCTCCCGACATTAAGGCATGCAAAAAAGAAGGCTACTGCAGGAGAAATCCATACATTGTAGTTGGAAAGCATTACCACCAGAAGGGCCAGATAACCGTAGTTGCTCGATATGGCGGGAATAAGACGGTGATATACGCCGGTTACCTGTATGCTCCCCGCGAGTCCGGCACATCCGCCGGCAAAAACCATGGCAATGAGCATGTACGTGCGGGGGTTGAGATCGAACATATGGGCCGCGTTCAGATTGCTCCCGATAGCCTTCAGGTACAGGCCGATTTTCGTATAGCGGAGCATCAAAGCCGTTACGGCGATGGCAATGACGGCGAGCGCGAGTCCCACCACTGAAAGACGCATGTAAGACACATAGGGAAGCCACAATTCTCGGGGCAAAAGTTCCGTTCCGCTCATGGAAGCAATGCCGGGCCGTTTCCATGGACCGAAGATGAGCCACAGGATTATGGCCTGAGCGACAAAGTTGAGCCCCAGCCCCGCGAATATTTCATGAATGCCACCCTTTGTCTTCAGATACCCGGCAAAGAGCGCCCAGATTCCCCCTCCGGCGATCCCTGCCGCGAAGGCTGCGCACAGATACACAAGCGGTAGATGTCCGTCCATGCCGAAGCGGAGGACAGCGGTGGCGAAAACGGCCCCCATCATGACCTGACCCTCAACACCGATATTCCAGAGATTGATCCTGAAGGTGTATAAGAGACCGCAGGAACAGAGTGTGAGAGGTATCCAGACGCTGATCACCTGACCCAGTTTCAGCCATGAACCTAATGATCCTTTGAAAATCTGGTAATAAGCGGCAAGAGGGGGCGCCCCGGCGAGGAGAAGGATGAGCGTTGTAAAAGAAAACACAACAACCACAGTGAGTACAAGTTCACGGGAATATCGAAGGAAGG
>JAFGQD010000104.1 GCA_016935875.1 Deltaproteobacteria bacterium | reverse complement strand
TCGATGTCGATTTCTCGAATAGTCTGGTGAAGGTCAGGGGGAAAGGCAGGAAGGAGAGGATCGTGCCTGTCGGGGGTCCCGCATTATCGGCACTGAAGAATTATATCGGCAGCATACCAGAGACAGGGGGAGGTAAAGCCGGGGATCATGTCGGATCACCTCTTTTTCTGAACAGGTCCGGTTCAAGATTGACCTCGAGAAGTGTAAGGAGAATTATAGACAAGTATATGACCATGAGTGGTATCGGCAGGAAAATTAGTCCTCACACGCTCAGGCACACATTTGCGACTCATCTCATGGATGCAGGCGCCGACATGAGAGTTATACAGGAACTGCTGGGGCATGAAAGCCTTTCCACCACGCAAAAATACACGTCCGTCAGCGTGACACGGTTAATGGAAGTATATGACAGAAGCCACCCGAGGGCCGGAGGAGAACAAAAATCATGAGTAAGATGAGAGGAACAACCATAGTGGCAGTGAGGCACAAGGGGAAAGTGGCCATCGCGGGTGACGGACAGGTTACCCTTGATACGATAGCCTTAAAACACGGTGCAAGGAAGGTCAGAAGACTCTACCATGACAAGGTAATTGTAGGTTTTGCGGGTGCAACGGCGGATGCGTTTACCCTCTTCGATAGATTTGACCAGAAGCTGGAACAGTATGGCGGTAACCTTTTGAGGGCGGCGGTTGAACTGACCAAGGACTGGAGAACAGACAGGGTTTTGAGACATCTTGAAGCCCTGATGATAGCCGTTAGTGATGTGGATTTTCTTATCATATCTGGTAATGGAGATGTGATAGAGTCGGATGATGAGGTCTTGGCGATTGGTTCCGGCGGTCCTTATGCCCAGGCGGCGGCACGGGCGCTCATAAAACACTCCACATTGACCGCGAGGGAGATTGTAGAAGAGGCCATGCGAATAGCTGCCGATATCTGTATATTCACGAATGACCGGGTAAAAATAGAGGAACTGGATGTGGCTGAGGAAGCTCAGGATTAAACATTGAAAATCAAGGGGTAGAAACTGTATGTCATCAATGAATTTGACACCGAGGGAGACTGTGTCCCAACTGGACAAATATATTATAGGCCAGCATGACGCCAAGAGGGCTGTCGCCGTGGCCCTCCGGAACAGATGGAGGCGCCAGAATGTTTCTGAAGAGCTGAGGGAAGAGATATTACCCAAAAATATCATAATGATAGGCCCTACAGGAGTCGGAAAAACGGAGATTGCCCGCAGGCTTGCCAAACTTGATGGATCTCCCTTTTTGAAGATCGAGGCATCCAAATTTACAGAGGTAGGGTATGTAGGCAGGGATGTTGAATCAATGGTCAGGGATCTTGTAGAACTGGCAGTAAACATGGTCAGGTCAGAGGAACAGGAGAGTGTAAAAACCAAGGCAATGGAACTTGCAGAGGAGAGAATTCTTGATGTCCTTCTTCCGCTGAAGCGCAGAGAAAAAGATCAGAAACAGGCACCGGAAGGCAGCCTTCCCGATATGCCGGAGAATGGTGTGTTGGTTCAGGAAGATATGCATACCAATGAAACGCGCGAGAAACTGCGCCGCCTGCTCCGTGATGGAAAACTGGACGAACGGACGGTAGAGATTGAAGTTGCGGACAGCCCCACCGGTCCCATGATAGAGATTTTTTCCACCTCCGGTGTTGAGGATATGGGAATGAATATCAAAGAGATGTTCGGAAATCTCTTCCCTCAGAAGAAGAAAAAACGGAAGGTCAAGGTTCCTGATGCAGTCAATATGCTGGCCGATGAAGAAGCCCAGAGGCTTGTTGACATGGAAAAGGTCACCAGGACGGCCGTGGAGAAGGTTGAACAATCGGGCATTATATTCCTTGATGAAATAGACAAGATCGTGGGTGGTGATTCCTCTCATGGACCTGATGTGTCCCGGGAGGGTGTTCAGAGAGATCTCCTCCCGATTGTGGAGGGATCCAATGTGAATACCAAGTACGGTATGGTAAAGACGGATCACATACTCTTTATCGCCGCCGGCGCGTTCAGCATCTCTAAACCGTCCGATCTGATCCCCGAGTTGCAGGGAAGATTTCCCATACGTGTGGAACTTGATTCACTTGAAAAGGAAGATTTTATACGAATTCTGACGGAACCTCACAATGCCTTGGTGAAACAGTATGTGGAGATGATGGCTACTGAAGGTATAAAGCTCACATTCCAGGACGATGCCATAGAGGAGATCGCAGAGGTCGCAGCACTCGTGAATGGGAAGATGGAAAATATAGGAGCCAGAAGGCTTTACACAGTCATGGAGATACTTCTTGAAGAAATATCTTTTGACGCACCGGATATGGCGGTTGCGAAGAAAAAAATTAGTATCGATGCCGATTATGTCAGGGAAAAGCTGGAAGATGTAGTAGAAGACGAAGATCTCAGCAGATATATCTTGTAGGAGACTTGAAAGCATGAAATCGGACAATCTGAAAAAACCCATGGAAAAAGCGGATATACTTCTGGAGGTTTTGCCTTACATACGGCGGTTTTATGACAAGATCATCGTGATAAAGTACGGCGGCCATGCCATGGTGGACGATAATCTGAAAGAGATGTTTGCCATGAACGTTGTCATGATGAAATATATAGGGATCAACCCGGTGATAGTGCATGGCGGCGGTCCCCAGATCGGCGCTTTTCTCAAGAAACTGGGTAAGGATTCGAAATTTGTCCGGGGAATGAGGGTGACGGACGAAGAGACTATGGATATAGTCGAGATGGTTCTTGCAGGCAAAGTGAACAAGGAGATAGTAGGGCTGATCAATAACCATGGGGGCAGGGCTGTCGGCTTGAGCGGCAAGGACGGTAACATCATTGAGGCGGAAAAATATCTCCTGAGCGCCGAAAAGGCACAGGATACACCACCGGAGATAATAGATATCGGAATGGTGGGGCGGGTCAAAAAGGTTAACACCGGGCTCATCAACTCGCTGATAGAGGATGGATTTATTCCTGTTATCGCCCCCACGGGAGCAGGAGACAGCGGTGAAACGTATAATATCAACGCGGATATAGTTGCGGGTGAGGTGGCGGTTGCCCTTGGAGCTGAGAAACTTGTCCTCCTGACCGATGTGGAGGGGATTCTGGACAAAAAAGGGCGGTTAATCAACTCTATCCGTAGTATTGATGCCGATGAATTGATTGAAGATGGCACGATAAGCGGAGGGATGTATCCTAAGGTGAAATGTTGCCTCAAGGCCCTCAGAAATGGTGTGGGGAAAACGCATATCATTGATGGACGCTTGGATCATGCGATTCTCCTGGAGATATTCACAGACAGCGGTATCGGCACGGAAGTGGTGAAAGGGTGAATTACAAGAGACAGAAACAGGGAGTTACAAGAATCGAAACCCAGAACAGAGAGACGATATGACAACACAAGAGCTTATATACAATTCGAACAGATATATCATGGGGACGTATTCGCGCGTCCCGGTTGTCCTGGTACGGGGCGAAGGCGTGCATGTGTGGGACTCTGATGGGAAGAAATATCTCGATTTCCTGGCGGGTATCGCCGTATGCGCTCTTGGCCATTCCAATCCTCAGGTATCGGCTGCAATCGGCAATCAGGCCGAGACACTGATGCATGTGTCCAATATATACCACATTGAACCGCAGATCCGGCTTGCCGGTCTTCTGGCGGAGAATTCTTTCGCGGATAAGGTGTTTTTTTGTAACAGCGGGGCGGAAGCGAACGAGGCGGCCATCAAACTGGCTCGGAAGTATGCCCATGAACATATGGAAAGGGGCAGATATCGTATAGTAAGCATGAAGAATTCTTTCCATGGACGAACACTTGCCACTCTCACGGCAACGGGTCAGGAACGGTTTCAGAAGGGCTTTGATCCCCTGCCTGCCGGTTTCGGATATGTACCCTTCGACGATCTTCTCTCGCTTGAAAGGGCCGTTACGGAAGATGTCTGCGCGGTCATGCTGGAGGCCATACAGGGTGAAGGGGGTGTCAGGGTTCCGTCGGAGGGTTATCTTGAAGGTGTAAGAAAGATCTGTGACGACAAGGGGATCCTCCTGATACTGGATGAGGTCCAGACGGGCATGGGACGCACGGGTGACCTGTTCGCGTATGAGGCAAGTGGCGTAAAACCCGATATCATGACGCTGGCCAAGGCCCTGGGTAATGGTTTCCCCGTTGGGGCCATGCTGGCGACCGATACGGTGGCGGCATCCCTTACACCGGGGAGTCATGCGTCCACGTTCGGAGGTAACCCGCTCGCCATGGCGGCGGGGCTTGCGGTCATGGATACCCTGTTGAACAGAGGGGTGCTGGATAACTGCCGAGAGATGGGGGCGTACTTTCGAGAGAGACTTGAAGGATTGAAGGGGGAGTTTGCAACAGTCAGAGAGGTCAGGGGGAAGGGTCTTATGATCGGCGTGGAGCTTTCTATCGAGGGTACGGATATCGTGAAAGGGTGCATGGAGCGGGGACTGCTCATGAACTGCACCTGCGGCAATGTGTTGCGATTTGTTCCTCCTCTGATTATTACGAAAGGGGATATAGACCATGCGGTAGATATCCTAGAAGAGGTGATGCGAAACCAGTGAAAAAAGATATGTTGACGATCCATGATCTTGATGTCGATGGATGTAATGAGATATTTGACCGTGCTAAGAGTTTGAAAGAGCTGCTGTACAGGGGCGAGGTTCATGAATCCCTGAGAGGGAAGACCCTCGGTATGCTGTTCGACAAGTCGTCCACGAGGACAAGGTTATCCTTTGAAGCGGGTATCCATCAGCTTGGCGGGACGGGTATATTCCTGAGCAGGCGAGATATACAGCTCGGAAGGGGAGAGACAGTCGCTGATACGGCACGAATCATGTCCAGATACATAGACGGTATGATGATACGGACGTTTGAACAGGGGTTGATTGAAGAATTTGCGAAATATGCCACGATACCCGTCATCAACGGATTGACGGACCTGTTGCACCCGTGCCAGGTGCTGAGCGACCTTTTTACCATCATAGAAAAAAAGGGTGGGTATGAAGGGCTGAAGATAGCCTATATCGGTGACGGAAATAACATGACTAATTCCTGGATAAATGCCGCGGCCAGACTTCCCTTTCATCTGGCACTTGCCTGCCCGGAAGGGTATGATCCTGATGAGTCCATATTGGAGAGAGGGATCAGAGAGTCGAAGGAGGGGATAGAGCTCTTGCGGATTCCTGCCGATGCGGCATCCGGTGCCGACGTGATATATACTGATGTATGGGTCAGCATGGGTCAGGAAGATGAACAGGAAGAGAGGGAGGCGGCGTTCCGGGAGTATCAGGTGGATGAAAAACTGGTAGGGTGCGCGAAGGATGATGCAATCATTATGCACTGTCTGCCGGCTCACCGCGGGGAAGAGATAGCAGCAAGCGTGATAGATGGACCGAAATCTGTAATTATTGATCAGGCGGAAAACCGTCTGCACGTACAGAAGGCGATTATGGAAATACTTATGGTTGGAGGAAATAGGAGATGAGCAGTAAAGTAAAGAAGGTGGTACTGGCGTATTCCGGAGGACTTGACTCCTCCGTGATAGTCAGATGGTTGATTGAAACGTATGGGTGTGAAGTTATCACCCTTACCGGAGATGTCGGGCAGAAACAAGAACTTGACGGTCTGAAGGAAAAGGCTCTTGCCACAGGGGCGGTCAAGGCATATGTGGAAGATCTGAAAGAAGAATTTGTAAGGGATTTTGTGTTCCCCGCCCTGAGGGCCAATGCAGTATATGAAGGGACATATCTTCTGGGTACCTCTCTCGCGAGGCCGATAGTGGCCAGGAGACAGATCGAGATCGCGCACAAAGAGGGCGCGGATGCCGTCTGTCACGGTGCTACCGGCAAAGGAAATGACCAGGTGAGATTTGAGATGACCTACATAGCCCTTGATCCGGACATAAAGATTATATCGGCATGGAAGGATGAAAACTGGACCCTCAATTCAAGGGAAGCCATGATAGATTACGCGGAGAAGCACAACATTCCCATAAAATCAACGAAGAAAAGCCCCTATAGTGAAGACAGAAATCTTTTGCATATCTCTCACGAAGGAGGAATCCTTGAAGACCTGTGGAAAGAACCGCCTGAAGATATGTATGTGATGAGTGTTTCTCCTGAAGATGCACCTGATCGACCGACCTATGTGGAGATTACCTTTGAGAAGGGGACCCCTGTGGCGATCGATGGGCAGACAATGAGCCCCGCTCAGCTTCTGGATCATATGAATATACTTGCGGGAGACAACGGTGTCGGCAGGATGGATATGGTGGAAAATCGTTTTGTGGGTATGAAATCGAGGGGAATCTATGAAACGCCGGGCGGCACCGCGCTCTGGTCCGCTCACCGGGCGATGGAAACAATCACCATGGACAGGGAAGTGATGCTTCTCAGAGATTCCCTTATGCCGAAGTACGCACAGATCATATACAACGGTTTCTGGTATTCTCCTGAAAGAGAGATGCTCCAGAAGATGATAGATGAGTCACAGAAGGATGTCACCGGAACAGTCCGCCTTAAATTGTACAAAGGGAACTGTACGCCGGTAGGTGTCAAGGCGCCTGTATCACTCTACAGTGAGGACCTGGCTACCTTTGACGAGGATGATGTATATAACCAGAAGGATGCCACCGGGTTTATCAGGCTCAACGCGCTCAGGCTGAAGATGCAGGCGCTGCTGAAAAAATAATTGGCATAATGACAGGATTGACATATGTCCGGGCAGAAAAAACCGTGGGGAGGACGATTCTCCGAACCCACTGACAAAAGGGTGGAGGAATTCACCTCCTCCCTCCATTTCGATAAAAGACTCTACCGTTATGATATCGAAGGGAGCAGTGCGCATTGTCGCATGCTTTCCAGGCAGGGGATTATCTCACCCGAAGATGCCGAGAAGATACTAAACGGTCTTCAGGACATCCAGCAATGCATGGAGGAGGATGAATTTTCCTATTCTTCCGATATGGAAGATATACACATGGCCATAGAAAGATCTCTCATAGATCGTATCGGTGAGGTGGGCGGAAAACTTCACACGGCACGGAGCAGAAACGATCAGATATCCCTTGACATGAGGCTGTATCTTCGGGATGAGGTGAAAAATATCCTTGACCTTGTGGTAGATCTTCAGACATCTCTTATTGCTGTGGCGAAGAGGGAAATTGATACCATACTGCCCGGTTACACCCATATGCAGAAGGCACAGCCGGTGCTTCTGGCCCATTACCTTCTTGCCTACTGGGAGATGCTGGACAGGGATGTGAGCCGCCTGAGAGAGTGCCGGGAGAGAATAAATGTCATGCCTCTGGGGTCAGCGGCCCTTGCGGGCACAGGATTTCCTGTAAGCCGGGAATACGTGGCCGAACTGCTTGATTTCCCCCAGGTCTCAAAGAACAGTATGGACGCGGTTTCGGACAGAGATTTTGTCGCGGAATTTATTTTCGATGCAAGCCTGCTGATGATGCATATGAGCCGTTTTTGTGAGGATCTCGTTATCTGGTCGGGTGATGAGTTTGGGTTTGTTGATATTTCCGATGCGTTTACAACCGGCAGCAGTATCATGCCTCAGAAAAAGAATCCCGATGTGGCTGAATTGATCAGGGGGAAGACCGGACGTGTCTATGGAGACCTGACTGCGATATTGACCATCATGAAGGGCCTCCCCATGACGTATGACAGGGATCTTCAGGAAGATAAGGAACCTCTGTTTGACGCAGTTGATACGGTAAAGGCCTGCCTTGCAGTTCTTTCGGATATGACGGGAGGTCTGAAATTCAACCGGGAAAGGATGCTTATGAGTGCTGCGGGGGGCTTTTCCATGGCGACGGACGTGGCCGATCACCTCGTAATGAAGGGGATTCCCTTCAGGGAGGCGCATGGCATGGTGGGACGTCTCGTGGGGTACTGCATTGAAAGACAGAAGGATATGCAGGACCTTGATTTAGAGGAGATTCGCCTGTTCTGGAAAGACGCCGATAATGATATCTATGCGTGCATGAGTGTGGATGGTTCGGTCAGCGCGAGAAATGTTACCGGCGGAACAGCCAGAGAAGCGGTATTAAAGAGAATAGAAGAGATTGAATTGAACAGTGAGCGCATTCCCTGCTCCATGCGGCGGGGTGCGCGAGCGAATAAAAATAAGCAGTTTCCTTAACAATCGGAGATTCACCGCAACTTTTTGCGGTGAGCTTCAATCCGGGAGGATTGATTAGAACCGCTGGTAAGGTGTGTGTATAATGAAAAACGATACAGTATGGGCAATCTTGATGCTGTTGGTATTTTCACTGTCTATAATTTCCACTGGTTGTGGAAAAAAGGCCGATCCTCGTTACCCTGATGTCGACTATCCCGGAGAGGTTTCAGACCTGAAAGTATTTATCGATACAAAAGATAGAGCTGTTCTGGAATGGAGTGTTCCCAAAGAGCTCGGATATGCAGGGCATGTCAGGATCTTGAAGAGTGCGTTGAAAACGGAAAGTGATGACTGTCCGGATTGCCCGCGTATCTATGCTATTGTTGGATACCTCCCGCTTGATGATTTAAAGCAGGGCGCTAAGGGACGGTTTGTATACCTGGATCGAAACATAAGAAGAGGGTTTCTCTATTCTTACAGGGTTATACTGTGCAATTCCTCCGGGATGTGTGGAGAACAATCCAATATGGCGACGGTCAGGTATTATTTTTAGGAAGAGGTGAAGGCCTCAAACCGTAAGGTCATACAGTTATGAACTATTTCAACTACGTAGATAACAAACTCTGGTGTGAGGGTGTCCCGGTTCTTGAAGTGGCACAGGCCGTGGGGACCCCCTTTTATCTGTACAGTCACAGAACGCTTAAGAGGCATTTCGAGGTCTTTGACTCGGCATTTGAGGATATTCCACATATCGTCTGTTTTTCCGCGAAGGCAAATTCCAATGCGGCTATTCTGAAGATATTCATCAATGAGGGAAGCGGGATCGACATTGTCTCCGGAGGAGAACTATACCGGGCTCTTGAAGCAGGGGCCGATCCCCGCAAGATAGTCTATTCCGGTGTCGGGAAGAGGGAAGAAGAGATACGGTACGCGCTGGAGAGCGATATCCTCATGTTTAATGTGGAATCTTCTCAGGAACTTGAGGTGATCAATACATGCGCCGGAAGAATGAATACTGTTGCCCGGATATCTCTCCGGGTCAATCCCGATGTAGACCCCATGACGCATCCCCATATATCGACCGGAATGAGGGAAAATAAGTTCGGAATCGATATCGAAAAATCTCTGGGAGAGTACCGACGTGCCGCAAAGCTGGACCATATTAAGGTCATAGGGGTGGATTGCCATATCGGATCGCAGATCACCCAGATTGCTCCCTTTATAGACGCACTCGATCGTCTGAAAAAGCTGATCTCGTCCCTCAGGAATGAAGGGATCGGCATCAGGTATCTCGATCTGGGGGGAGGCCTGGGGATTACCTATGATCAGGAGACGCCGCCTCATCCGAAGGCTTACGCGAAAGCAATTATGGACAGTGCACGTGATATCGATTGCACCTTCATCTTTGAACCGGGCAGAGTAATCGTTGGGAATGCGGGTATTCTGGTGTGTGAGGTCCTGTATACAAAGAACAACGCGGACAAGAGATTTGTCATAACTGACGCGGGAATGAATGATCTGATGAGGCCCAGTCTGTACAATTCGTATCACGAAGTCCGGCCTGTTGAACTCAAGGAGCGGAAGGATGTCCTCTCCGATGTGGTCGGCCCTATCTGTGAATCGAGTGACTTTTTTGCCCGAGGAAGGGTTATCCCCGCCCTGGAACGCGGTGATCTGATGGCTGTCATGAGTGCCGGCGCGTACGGTTTCTCCATGTCTTCAAACTACAACTCACGGCCGAGGGTTCCGGAGGTGCTTGTCAGGGATGAAGCCTTCTACGTGATACGATCGAGAGAAACCCGTGCAGACCTGGCAAGAGGCGAGAGTATTCCGGATTTTATGCGATAAGGACAAATGTTCGATACAAAGAAATAAGAAAAATTTTTAACAGGAGGAGAGTTATGTTTAAAGGGGCGATAGTCGCGATCGTAACACCATTCAAGGACGGAGAGGTGGACGAAGAAGCTCTCAGGGAACTGATCGAATTCCAGATAGAGGGGGGAACCGACGGCATCGTTCCCTGCGGTACTACCGGAGAGAGCGCAACGATGTCACATGAAGAGCACGACAGGGTTGTCGAGATCACCGTGGATGCCGTCAAGAAGAGGGTACCCGTTATTGCAGGGGCCGG
>JAFGQD010000103.1 GCA_016935875.1 Deltaproteobacteria bacterium | reverse complement strand
GATCCTGGGCGCGGCGGATTTTGCCTATGGTCTCTGGTCTCAAGACAGGATAAGTATCCTCATCGGAGCGGTGATGGTCTTTATTGCCTTTTCGATTATGAAGAAGGGGAAGAAAGGAAAAGAAAATAAAATTTCTGAGGAGAAATCTGGAGAAAAGGAATAGATTATATGGACAATAGCAGGGGGCCGAAAGCGGCCACAAAGGCAGTCTGGTCCGGCGAGCAGGATGAGATGTGGAAACATTCCACCCAGGTTCCCATAGTACAGAGTGTTTCATTCGGCTATAACAATATCGATGAATGGTTGGCGGTGGGTCAAGGAAAGGAATCCGGCTACATTTACAGCAGGAATACCAATCCTACTGTGCGCGTTTTTGAGGAAAAAATTCGGGAATTGGAAGATGCTGAGGCGTCGACAAGTTTTGCCACCGGGATGGCTGCCATAAGCAATACACTCTTTACGCTGCTCTCTCCCGGGGACAGGGTTGTATCTATAAAAGACAGCTACGGCGGAACGAGCAAGCTGTTTCTGGAATTCCTGCCCCGTTTTCAAATAGAAGCGAAGCTCTGTGAGACAACGGATCATGAGGAGATTGAGAAAGAAGTAGCAAAGGGCTGTAAGATTCTCTACCTGGAAAGCCCGACAAACCCGACCCTGAAGATCGTTGATATAGCTCGCTTGGCACAAGAGGCCCATGACGGGGGAGCGATCGTTGTAGTGGATAATACCTTTGCAACGCCCATTAACCAGAAACCGCTTGAGCTTGGTGCGGATCTGGTTATCCACAGCGCCACCAAGTTTCTGGGCGGGCATGCCGACACCCTCGGCGGTGCCGTCTGCGGATCTCCTGATTTGATAGAAAGAATTTACCACTACCGGGAAATAACCGGTGCCGCTCTGGACCCGATAGCGGCTTATCTCCTTCTGCGAGGCATGAAAACGCTCTACCTCCGTGTATCCTGGCAGAGTAAAAGTGCCCTGAAGATCGCACGTTTTCTTCAGGGAAGAAAAGAAGTGGAGAATGTTTTTTACCCCGGCCTGGAAAGCCATCCCCAGTACGATATCGCATGCCGTCAGATGAAGGCCTTCGGAGGTGTCCTGAGCTTTACCCTTAAGGGCGGCTTTGATTCCGTACGTACCTTTCTTCCCCGCCTCAAGTATGCGCACAGGGCCGCAAATCTCGGATCGGTGGAGACCATCGCCGGCCCGCCTTCAGTGACAAGCCATGTGGAATGTACCCCTGAAGAAAGAAAGGCCATGGGAATACCCGAGGAATTGATACGCTATTCCGTTGGCATCGAGGACGCGGAAGATCTGATTTCCGATCTTGAGCAGGCGCTCTCCTGCGTCTCTGGATAAGTGGAAATTCGTCGTGTTGCCCGATGGAGTCGATCCATATGCGCGGGCACCTCTTTCTGCTCGCCTGGATGGATACAGGGTTTATCGGGTCACACAGGCTTCAAGCCTTTTTAGGGCTTCATCCCGTCCAAGGATATCTATGAGAGTCGGTATGTCAGGGCCGTGGCAGCTTCCGAAAAGCGCGAGTCGGATGGGAAAATAGAAATTCTTACCCTTGATACCCAGATCACCGATCGATTGTTTTGTCAGTAAAGATATTTCTTCGGGTTCCCATTGGGCCTTTTCCCCTAATGCCTCGATCCAGTATGAAAATATGCGCTGGGAATCTTCCTGCCCGATAAGATCCCGGTCTTCTTCCGAGAATGCCAGCTCTTCGAAGAACATACGGGCATGTTCAACGATATCGGATAGACAATACACGTAATCGCGCGCCGTGTTGATCGCCTTCAGATATCTGTCGTTGTCACTAATATCTATACCGGCCTCCTCAAAGAAACGCCGCGACTGATCGGCGATATATGTCACGTCAAGGTTACGTATGTAGTGGCCCCCCATCCAGTTCAGCTTTTCTGTGTCAAATACGGCCCCGGCCTTGTTGATCCTCTCCAGTGAAAATGCCTCTTCCAGTTCGCTCAGGGAGTACAGTTCCCGGTCATCGGCCGAGTGCCACCCGAGAAGGGCGATGAAATTCAGCATTACCTCGGGGAGGTACCCCTTATCGAGATAACTTTCAACGGAGACATCTCCCTGCCGCTTGCTCAGTTTGCTCCTGTCGGCATTCAGCAGCAGTGGCAGATGAACAAATACCGGCGCTTCCCATCCGAAGGATTCGTACAGGAAGATATGCTTCGGGACACTCGAGAGCCATTCCTCGCCGCGTATGATGTGTGTGATCTTCATCAGGTGGTCATCCACCACGCTGGCGAGATGGTAGGTGGGGAATCCGTCGGATTTTATAAGAACCTGGTCGTCAACCATGGAATTGTCAATGGCGACTCTGTCGCGCACAACATCGTCGAAAACGGTCTTTCCCTCTTTGGGATATTTCAGGCGTATGACGAAGGGCATCCCCTGCGCCAGGTTGTATGCAACCTCATCCTTTGAGAGGTCCCTGCATTTGCCGTCATACATCGGAGGTCTCTTTCTTTTCCGCTGTTCTTCCCTCAGATTGTTCAGCCGTTCCTCCGAACAGAAACAATGGTATGCGTTTCCGGAATCGAGAAGTTTCTGGGTGTATTCTTCATAGATGTCCGTTCTCTGCGATTGTATATACGGTCCGTAGTCCCCTCCAATATCCGGGCCTTCATCATAGTGGAGTCCGATTTCTGTCAATGTAATGGTGAGCTTTTCCAGAGCTCCGGGGATGGATCTTTTCTGGTCCGTATCTTCGATCCGCAGGACAAACTTTCCACCGTGTTTGCGCGCGAACAGATAATTAAACAATGCCGTCCTCAACCCTCCGACGTGCAGATATCCTGTCGGACTGGGTGCAAACCGTACCCTTACCTGTTTATTGTCTGTATGCATGGTGCCTTTCCTGTTATTTAAATTTTAATGTTTCCTGACATTTTTCAGATGGTTTCATCCAGAGTGTTAGTATAATTTTTCGTGTCAGATTACAAGCCTGATTGTGTTCATAGAACAGCGAATGCATTCCTCGTAGCGTATTGCGGGGAGCTTCAATCGACTGTCCGAAAGGAGCAAGAATCGTAATATCCCTTGCCTTTTTAAACAGTTTGACTATATAAAAGAATTTAATCAAGAAGAGAAGGATACAGTAGGTAGTTTGATGAAGGAAGAAGGATTTATTCATCTCTGTCAGCCGGATGTGTGCAAATCCTGCGGGGCCTGTTGTGGCCTCTACAATTACGCGGACAGTACAAGGGACTCTCTGGTCAGAAGGCTGAGAGATAGGACGGAGATATTCCGTGAGACGGTCAGGGTGGCAGCCGATTTAAAGGTATTTTCGGACAATATAAAGAGGCTTGAGAACCCGGAGAAGCTCTATGAGGTAATATACTGCTGTGAATATCTGGGATTTCTCGATGGTGAGGAGAAAAAGGTGGGCTGCCTTCTTCATCCCCTTCAAAATGACGGAGTAGACATGAGAGATGTATCATTCTATGGGCGGGAATTGTGCGATGGACACTTCTGCCCCAGTTATCACTTCATATCCCGTGAAGAGAAGAGTGCTCTGATCAGGATTATTGACGACTGGTATCTTTATGGCCTGTGCATCACCGATATAGATCTGGTCAAGGAGTATTTCCGCTTTATAAGCGAAGGCATATACGAGGTTCCTCGTCCTGAGAGGTTTAAGGGCAGGCTCCGGGATATTGCCTTCGACTTCTTTTCATTGAAAATTTCCTGGCCTTTCCGGTCAACCGATACGAACCGCTTCGGAAAATACTATTTTGATGGTTCACAATACATGGTCAGTCACATCGATTATGATGCACTTGGGTGCGAAAGGTCGAAGTTCGACAAGATATTCCTGAGCCTCACCTCTCGATTCAGAAAATTAGAGGAACTCAAGAGGGGGGAAGAGATCATACGAGACAATATAGAAAAATTTATAACCTGTTATAAGATGGATGCCATGGAGCGATCCTGAAACGTTTCATATTGACGTGGCGTGATACCATATGAAAAGGACGGACGGTGGAAAAACTGAAAAAGAGGGTCCTGTATCCAAGAGAGATTATCGCTGGACGTGTGAAAGACCTGGCTGACGAGATTTCGCACGACCTTGAGGGGAAGGAAGTCGTGCTCGTAGGGGTTCTCAAGGGAGCCTTCATTATCCTGGCGGATCTTACACGGTGCATGAAGATACCGTATGTCGTAGATTTTGTAAGGCTGGCAAGCTATGGCTCGGGATCGGTGAGTTCGGGGACCATAACCCTTTCAAAGGATATAGAAACGGATATTGAGGGGAAAGAAGTCGTTATCGTGGAAGACGTAGTAGATACCGGAATCACGCTTGCATTTCTGAAGGAAAGACTTGAGAAGAAAAAACCACATTCAATACGAATCTGTACATTAATAGACAAAAAGCAGAGACGACAGATCTCCATCGATGCGGACTATGTGGGATTTGATTTGGATGAGGGATTTGTTGTAGGATACGGGCTTGATTTTGATGAAAGATTCAGGTGCCTGCCGGATATTTATGTCATTGAAGAGTGATTATTTCACAAAAACCGCCAAGGAGTAGAGCCGTGATTATCCAATGTAAAGAATGCGGGACACAATTCAGATT
>JAFGQD010000102.1 GCA_016935875.1 Deltaproteobacteria bacterium | reverse complement strand
TCCATCTCCACGAGCATCTGATTCAGGGTCTGTTCCCTCTCGTCATGCCCGCCTCCGAGTCCCGCACCTCTCTGCCTTCCAACCGCGTCGAGCTCGTCAATGAAAATAATACAGGGTGCGTTTTTCTTCCCCTGATTAAACAGATCTCTCACGCGTGACGCACCGACACCCACGAACATCTCCACGAAATCGGAACCGCTGATACTCAGGAATGGGACCCCCGCCTCGCCGGCAATCGCCCGCGCGAGGAGCGTCTTGCCCGTGCCCGGCTGTCCAACGAGAAGCACTCCCTTGGGTATTCTTCCTCCCAGTTTTGTGAACCTTCTGGGGTCTCTGAGGAATTCGACGACCTCTTCCAGTTCTTCCTTGGCTTCATCAACACCAGCCACATCGGCAAAGGTGGTTTTCTGAGACTTGTCGGTCATCAGTTTGGCCCTGCTTTTCCCGAAGGACATTGCCTTGCCCCCACCTGCCTGCATCTGTTTCATGAAGAAGATCCAGACACCGACAAGCAGTAATATGGGGAGCCATGATATAATAATGGTCATATACCAGGAAGACCCCTCATCGGGCTTGGCTGCAATTCTCACTCCTTTTTTCTGCAGAAGAGAAATCAGAGTGGGGTCCTGAGGAGCATATAACTTAAATATTTTGCCATCGGAGAGCCTGCCTTCTATATTCTCGCCCTGAATGGTAACATCCGTAACCTGTCCCTTATCAAGATAAGCGATAAAATCACTGTATACAATCTCTTCCTTCTTAGTATGAGGCTGGTTGAACATCTGAAAGAGAAAAACAAACACAAGACTTATCACGATCCAGAGGGCAATATTTTTCTGTAATTGATTCACTTTTAACTCCCTGTTAAAAAATTTGGATTTTTCCTATCAAATAATTTTCGCTTTTACCATCTTTTCCGTCATATTGGTAATCCTGACCCTGTCGCTCAACCTCAGGTCCGGCACCCACAATACCGATTTCTGGTCAACCAGGAGAAAAATCGATCTTCTGCTGGCCTTTGGAATCTTTTCATCTATTAAAAGTTCCGATATCTTCTTTGTTCCCTTCATCCCCAGAGGCTGTATCCTGTCCCCGGCCTTTATGCTCCTTACTACAAGGGGAAAAGAAATGGAATTGTAATCCATAAAGACAGCGTTGTCTGAATTGATATTTCCCTCCCCCGCATCAATCACATCGAAAATCATCTTCCCGCCTGTCTCAACAATATGCACACTCCCCGGGATCTCCACTGGGTATGAAAAGTCGCTTTTTTGTCCCCCGTTCGGAGAACGGCCTCTCGAGACGTGCGGAACCCGGCCTTTTTTCTGTGAAATAATCAGGCTATCGTATTCCCGCTGGGCCCTGAGATTAAAAGGAAGGTCCACGGAGGCGCTCGGGCTCAACCCCTCAATCAGGTCCGCCACTGATTTTACATGGAGATAACCAATCCCGTTCCCTACCGGAGAACGATCTTCAAGAACAGTCTTTATAAGCCTCCATTGCAAAGCCGGATGCAGTTGTTTCAGTTTACGGATATGTATTCTTACGTTACCCCTCTCGATTTTCCAATCCGAAATAATCTCTCGAACCGACCCCAGGATAAAATCGTCTTCGAGCCTGAGGATGTCGGCCGTGCGGCTGATATTTTCTTCCAGCCTAACATTGTAAGATGCCTTCAACTCCGGTATCAGTATGTTCCGTATCCTGTTTCTCAGGTGTATATCATTCGCATTGGAGCTGTCTGTCACAAACCGTATGTCTCTTTCCTCCAGAAAAGAGATTATTTCCTCCCTCGTTGAATCGATAAGAGGCCGTATATAGATTCCGTCCCGCACAGGCAGAAACCCCTTAAGGCCTTCGAGTCCGCTTCCCCTCAGAAACCTCATGATAACCGTTTCCGTCTGGTCATTCAGATTATGGCCCAGGGCGATTTTATTCAGCCTGTGTTTTTGTGACATTCTCTCAAAGAACGCATACCGTTCTTTTCTACAGATATCTTCAAGAGATCCCGTCCTTTTTTCTCTCAATGCCGGAATGGAAATCTTCTCAGAGTCAGCGGGGACACACATTGATCCGGCCAGTTCAATGACAAAGGTCTCATCCCTGTCGGATTCTTCTCCTCTGATGCCATGGTTCAGGTGCAGTACAAACAGCGCAAGGTCATACTCATCCGCAACCATTGCCAACTCCTGCAGGAGGGCAACGGAGTCTGCTCCTCCGGACACGGCAACGCCCACCCTGTCACCCGGATTCAGCATGGAGTACTTCTCGATCGCCTTTCTCACCTTAAGCATGTGCATGCACCTTACTCAAACAGCCCCTTTAATCCCGATATATCCTCGCAGTGATAATCCGGATCAAGGGAAAGAAGCCTGCCTCTGTCTCCCAATCCGTTCAGCAGCGCGCAGCTCAATGTTCCGGTATTTTTCGCGAGCAGTATATCGTTTACCCCATCACCGATAACCACAGTATCTCTCTTCTCCACGCCATATTTTTTCAGGAGGGGAGTCAGAAGACCGGGATCAGGTTTCCTGCGGGCAACGCTATCCGCTCCTATGATATCTTCAAAATACCCATCTATCCCTAATTCCTCGGCAATCCTTAGGGTATACTTATACAGTTTATTTGTAACAATCAGCTTTTTCCTGTCTTTAAAATACTC
>JAFGQD010000101.1 GCA_016935875.1 Deltaproteobacteria bacterium | reverse complement strand
GGCCGCGTCCCACCGGGCCCTTCTGGGCGGGGCGACCCTCTCCGGTATCCTGGAGATGATCGAGGCGGTCAGGAAGGTCAGCGAGATGCCGATCGTCCTCTTCGGGTATTACAACCCGATCCTCAGCTACGGGAATGAACGCTTTGCGAAGAGGGCGCGTGCGGCAGGTGTCGACGGGATACTGGTCGTCGATCTTCCCCCGGAGGAGTCCGCAGAACTGCGACGGTACACGGATCCGGCGGGGATCGACTTCATTTCCCTCATCGCCCCGACGACCACCGAAGAGAGGATCCGGAAGATTGCGCGGGATGCCGGGGGATTTCTCTACTATATCTCCATCACCGGGGTCACCGGGACCGCGAGGCCTAAGGCCTCCGATATTAAAAGGGATGTGGAACGGATACGGACCCTCACCGATCTGCCGGTCGTCGTCGGATTCGGGATATCCACCCCCGGGCAGGCACGCCAGATCGCGCCTCACGCCGACGGGATCGTCATCGGGAGCGCCTTCGTCCGCCTGATCGAAGAGAACAGCGGCAGAAATAACCTGATACATATCGTTTCCGTTTATGCACGTAACATAAAAGAAACAATCAGAGCTGCCTCGTAGCAGTTACATAATTTTTTGACATGCGGGAATGCCCATGCTGGATGGTACCCAACAGATTTCAATACGGCGAATTGGTACGCTACCACACAATCTCAGGATGTAGAATCCCCGTTATTGTTTCAAGTCCATCCACGATACGGGGGGCGGGACGGCTTACCAGATCCGGATCTATTACATGAATATTCCCCTTTTTCACGGCGGCAATATCCTGCCATTTCCCCCATGTCTTTTTGATGGAAGAAGCACCGTTTTTCGCTGACGATACGATTATAATATCCGGATTTTTCAGGATTATTTCCTCTATACCGAGACGTGGATATCGTATTGTCGAATCTCCAGCGATATTCTTTCCTCCGGCGGTCCGTATCAGTCTGTCGATGACGGTATCTTTGCCGGAGGTTATCATGGCGCCCTCTCCCACCTGAAAATAGACCCCGGGTCTTGCAGAATTCTTCGTCAGTAAGACAACATGATCAATTCTCTTGCGGAGATTGTCAACCAGCCGGCCCGCCTCTTTTTCCTTTCCCGTAATCTCGCCGATATCCGATATCATGGCGAGTATCTCGTCGAGGCTTCCGGGATTCACAACGTAAACCGGCAGACCTATCCTCTCCAGCCGGTCAACCGTTTCCTTTCTGTTTCCATCTGCGGTGCCGATAACAAGATCTGGATCGAGCGATACGATATCTTCAAGGGATGGATTAACGAGGCCTCCTATTTTCCGCTTTGACGCGGCTTTCCGCGGGTGATCGCAAAATGTTGTCACGCCCGCGATCTCTTTGTCCAGACCGAGAGCAAAGAGGGTTTCCGTTATACCGGGGGCGAGTGACACGATCCTTTGTGGCGAGGGGGACAGGGATATCTCTCTTCCTATCTGATCAACATACGTTTGGGCATCCCCCACAGCCGGGATGCAAAGGGTTGCGAGCGATAGGACAGCTACGAGTGTTTTTATATTCATTCAATGTTCCTGCAGGTGGTCCCTCTCGACACCCAGATAAAGACGGTGATACAGAAGACCAGGAGAGCAACCAGACCCCCGGCGAAGAGGTATACCGCGCTGAGGTTCCATAGTTCTTTGATCCACCCCACGCAGTAGACAGCAAATGACCCAATCCCGAAAACCAGAATGAATTTTATTCCGTACCCGGTGCTTCTCCACTTGCTCGGTGTATATTTTGCCACAAGACTGTTCTCAATGGGCTGCATCCCCAGGGCGAAAAAAATATACAGACCGGCCGATATGACAAGCAGCTCCTGGCTTACCAGACCCATAAGGATGATGAAGGGGAGACTGAGGCCGTGGAATCCAAGGTATAGCCACCGAAGATCGTATTTGTCCGCCATTCTGCCTCCCAGAATCTGGCCAGGGATACCGATCATATAGATGAGAGAGGCCAACAGCGTGGCAGCCGCCGTCTTTGCACCGGTAAGATTATGCAGAGATATGCTGCTGAGAAAATCCCAGAGAAAAGAGGCCTTGAGTTCAAGATACGCCGGAAGGACAACACTGTTGCCCCGGTAAACAAGACCGGCAAGGGTCATGATAACACACAGGATCAGGAAATATTTCATGTTGCTGTTATTATTTGCAGAACTCGTCGCGTTTTCCTTCGCCTCCGGGTGCACCGAAGTCTCGTCGATATCCACCATGAACAAGATGATTCCCCAGATAATACTCAAGGCGCCGATTATCAGATAGGTAACCTCCCACCCAACCAGCCAGTTCAAGAGGCCGGCTGTAAAGGGTGCGCTGATCATCCCGATATTTCCCGCGACACCGTTAATGCCGAGGGCCATCCCCCTGTTTTTCATGCCGAGCGATATCAACCCCATTCCGGCAGGATGGTAACTGCTGGCGAAGAAACCGATAACGGCGAGGGAAAGCATTAAGGATGTCCGGGTATCAGAAAAAGCTGTCAATATGGCGCCTAAGCTTGTCCCAATAAAAAAGATTATCAGGGTAATGCGGTTATTAAATCGATCCGAAATCATTCCCCAGGGGAGAGCGGTAAGTCCGTACAGGAGATACATGAAGAAGCTCATCTTCAGCACATCTCCCAGGCTCATCTTCAACGAAAGCATCAGCGGTATCGCCAGTGCCGGGAATATCATCTCGTAAAAATGTGTAAAAAAATGGGCAACACAAGTAAATATCATTATCTTTTTTTCATTGTTCATACATTCAATTCCTTGAAGCGATTTTGAAAATGACCACCCCGCATCAATGTGGGGGTAGGAGTTGTCAGCCCTGCGCACAGAGGCTCAAGCCCCTGCTGCCCATACAGTGTACATTCAGAATAAAGTTAGTACAGCAAGACCATTCGGACTTTGCTCTTCAAACCTGCCGGAAGGGTTGTCAATCTCCGAGTGTATATCTGAACTTCGCCACTATATTGAGCTTTGCCAGGCCGAACTCCACAGGAAAGGGTGCGAAAGGAGCGGAAGACCTTATCGCGTACAGTGATTCCGTGTCAAGCAATTCATGCCCTGATGAAATAATGACACGGGAATCTGCAAGGCCACCTTTTTCTATGATTGAAAATTCAACCACTGTAGTGCCCCCCTCCCCCCGGATGAAGGCATCCTCGGGGTACGACCATCTTTCGTCTATTTTTTCTTTTATCTGAAGCAGATACGGGAAGTACTTCGTATCCGTACTGTCAAGATCTATCGTATCCACAGTGCTGTTTCCGGTAGATTGCCCGGTATCCTTCGTTGAATCGGAAGCGGGTTTCTGCTCATTGTTGTTCTTCTCGCCGGTTCTGTGCGGATATAACTCCAGACTGACGGTAAACACATCTTCTTCGTCTGTTCCGTCATGGCCTCTGAGGAAACCGGACAATGCCAGAAGAACAATATGAACCGCAAGGGAGAGTATGATAGCTATTACAAAAATCTTTTTTGGAATCATGTCTTTTACCGTTCTGGGTAGTTATATACGGTACTTTCAATCAAGTTTCCATCTTTTTGAAAGAGTGAAGATCTTCGTCTGTGAGTTTCCCTTTTCCTGTTTACTATGATATTATTTTTAAATGCAAGGTGATGAGTATTTTATGAGAATGGCCCTTGGTGAGGCCGAGTCCGCCCTCGAATCGGGAGAGGTTCCCGTGGGCGCGGTAATCACGATGGATGGCAGAGTGCTCGCAAAGACTCATAACAGCCCTATCCTGATGAAAGATCCGACCGCTCATGCGGAAATACTTGCTATCCGGGAGGCCGCAGACAGAACGGAGAATTACAGGCTTCAAGGGACCACTCTGTATGTAACCATTGAGCCCTGCCCAATGTGCGCGGGAGCAATCATTCACGCGAGAATAGCGAGACTTGTATTCGGCGCCACAGATCCCAAAGGAGGGGCCATTTCACTGTATGATATGCTTCATGACAGAAAACTCAATCATTTTGTTGAAATAACCGGCGGGGTCCTTCAGGGAAAGTGTGGTGAAATTTTGAGTAGATTTTTCCGGGAAAAGAGGATATGAAGGCGAGTTCAGTAAGGACGTACGGGTAGTCTGTTTTTACGCGGAG
>JAFGQD010000100.1 GCA_016935875.1 Deltaproteobacteria bacterium | reverse complement strand
TTTGTTTTTATCCTCAACTCTTTTACCATCGATGCTGTAATGTCCAATGTTACTCTACCTCCTCAATTTCCTGTATCTCTATATCTTCAGTACCGCCCTGAAAAGCATCTCCTTCAATGTTATCAACGCCTTCCGGGATATCCTGTTCTTCATCCTTCTGCACTTCCTCTTTATCGCTCTCTGCCTGTATACGTTCCTCCAGCCGCTTCTTACCATCGAGGGCGGCATCCGCAATCTTGGAGGAAAACAGTTTGATTGCTCGTATGGCATCGTCATTGCCCGGAATGATATAATCTATATCATCGGGATTACAATTGGTGTCGACAATTGCCACGATGGGAACTCCCAGTTTTCCGGCCTCTTTGACGGCGATACTCTCTTTTCTGGGATCAACGATAAACACGATCCCCGGTTGGCCCTTCATGTCCCGTATGCCACCGAGAACTTTCTGAAGTTTTTCTCTGTCCTTTTGAAGACCCAGTATCTCCTTTTTGGGAAATGCGTTAATACTCTCGTCTTCAACCATGGAATCAAGTTTGTTCAATCTGTCAATGCTCTTTTTTATCGTGACAAAATTCGTCAGCATTCCGCCAAGCCAGCGTTGATTGACATAGGGCATGCCCGCCCTCTCGGCCTCGGTCTTGATGGATTCCTGCGCCTGCCTTTTGGTCCCCACCAGCAAAACTTCCTTGCCCGAAGCAACCACGTCGACAACGGCATTATAGGCCGCATCAAACATCTGCACCGTCTGCTGCAGATCTATGATGTAGATCCCATTCCGTGCCCCGAATATATAGGGCTTCATTTTGGGATTCCACCTGTTCGTCTGATGTCCGAAGTGAACCCCTGATTCAAGCAACATTTTCATTGATACGCGTGCCATACAAACCTCCCTGTTTGTTTTTTCCTCCACCCCCGTCACCTTGCCAAGGGACCTGACTTCAGGCAACTCCCTGCCAATCAAAGGGTGAGTGTATTAAGTTGGAGCGGGATACCACATACCGTACAAATAATCAAGGCAAATCAGCTGTGGTAAAGAGCGTTTATCTCCACATACTCGTGTGAAAGATCGGACGTATACACCCTGAATGTCTCTTTTCCCATGCCAAGTCGCACCAGAACACGGATATTGTCCATCTTCATGATACTGGCCGCCTGTATTCCCGAAGTTCCCATACCATGTATAAACAGGGGCACATCCTCAATATAGAGTTCCAGAGAATCGGTTGAGAATGGAATCCCCGTTGATCCTGCAGCCGATATGATCCTCCCCCAGTTTGGATCTTCGCCGAAAAATGCCGTTTTTACAAGATTTGAATTTGCAATGGCATACGCTATCTTTCTCGCATCGGCAACTACCTTGGCTCCTTCAACGATAATCTCTATCAGTTTTGTCGCGCCCTCTCCGTCTTTCACAATGGATCTCGCGAGAGAATCCATCACACCAGACAGGGCCTCTTTAAATTCTAACAGGTTACCGGAATTTTCAGTGATAAGGCTGTTACCGGCAACACCGTTGGCCAACATGATGGCTGTGTCATTCGTGCTCATGCATCCATCAACGGTTATAGCATTAAAACTCCTATCGGCAGACTCTTTAAAGACACTGTTAAGGCAACCATGATCGATATCGGCATCCGTCAGTATAAAAGAGAGCATTGTTGCCATGTTCGGCTCTATCATTCCCGCCCCTTTGGCAATTCCGCAAATGGTAACCTCTTTGCCACCAACAAAACACCTTTGGTGCTCTATTTTTAGAAACCTGTCCGTAGTAATAATACCTTCCGCAAAGGAGGAGATACCATCAGCGTTCAAGCCTTCGACGAGAGGTTCTATTGACCGGACAATCATTTCTATGGGAAGTTTCTGACCGATGATACCGGTAGAAGCGACAAGGACAAGTTCATCCTCTATATCGAGCGCCTCCGATACAACCTTCGACATGGTGGCAGCATCTTTATCACCTTCTGTACCGGTCGCCGCATTGGCATTCCCGCTGTTCACCACAACTGCCTGGGCAATCCCCCTTTTGATCCTTTCCATATCGAGGATAACCGGAGCCGCCTTAAAACGGTTGGTGGTGAACACGCCCGCCGCCCTGGCGGGAACCTTTGAAAAGATCAGGGAGAGATCCCTGCCTCCTCCGCTCTTTATCCCTGAGGCCACTGAACTGCCGGAAAATCCCGGAACCCGTATACTGCTCTGCATAGTCGTCTCCATAGTTGTCATCTGCCGCAGCAATGCTTGTATTTCTTGCCGCTACCACACGGACAGGGGGCATTCCTTCCTACTTTTTCCCCTTCTCTCTTAACGGTGGTCGGGGTCGCGCCGCTCTCCCCCCTGCTCATTATATAATCCTTTTTCTGCTTTTCCTGAATCTCTGTCACATCTTCGTCACTCTGTATCTGAACGATGCAGAGTTTTTGCAGGGTATCTTCCTTGACACGATACACCATCTCCATAAACATATCGTATCCTTCTTTCTGGTACTCCCGAACGGGATCCTTCTGCCCGTAGCCGCGCAGACCAATCCCTTCCTTGAGGTGGTCCATGCCGAGGAGGTGGTCCTTCCAGTGAAAATCGATGGCCTGGAGCATAATGACCTTCATGATGTACTCCATGAGATCCTTACCGAATTTCTTTTCCTTATCGCGCAGCAGGGTGGTGACGTCAGATATGATCGCAGCGGTGATCTCTTCCCGTTTCAGACCCGTCCGGTCCGCATCATCGAAGGTCTTCTTCAGATAAAACTGCTTGTATACGGCATCACTCAAGGCCTGAAGATCCCATTCATCCGGCCGGACCTTCTCGTCCAGATAATCACAGACCAGATCATCAACGATTTCCTGCAGCATATCATCAACCGTCGACCACAGGTCGCTCCCATCAAGGACGTTCCTGCGCTGTTCATAGATCACCTGCCGCTGCCGATTCATCACATCATCATATTCAAGGAGATGTTTCCGTATATCGAAATTCTGCCCTTCCACCCGCCTCTGGGCGCCCTCAATGGCCTTGCTGATGAGATTGTGCTCAATCGGCTCACCTTTCTCCACGCCGATCCTGTCCATAACGGACGATATTCTTTCAGCCCCGAATATCCTGAGGAGATCGTCTTCGAGAGATAGATAGAACCGTGACGATCCCTTGTCTCCCTGCCTTCCCGATCTCCCTCTCAGCTGATTATCTATACGCCGGCTCTCGTGGCGCTCCGTGCCCAATATATGGAGACCACCGACGTCAGCCACGCCTTCGCCCAGCTTGATGTCGGTACCCCTCCCCGCCATATTGGTGGATATCGTAACGGCCCCCGGCTGTCCGGCCTGAGCGATGATCTCCGCCTCCCTCTCATGATTCTTGGCGTTCAGGATGTTGTGTTTGATTCCCCTTTTCGAGAGCTGCCTGCTGAGAAGCTCCGATTTTTCGATGGAGATCGTCCCCACCAAGACCGGCCGATTCTGGTCATGCAGCGCCTTTATCTCTTCGATGGCAGCCTCAAACTTTTCCTCTTCCGTCTTATAGATAACATCCGTATTATCGATCCGTATCATCGGCATATTGGTGGGCATAACAACCACCTCGAGGTTATAGATCTTTTTAAACTCCGCTGCCTCCGTATCCGCCGTTCCCGTCATCCCGGCCAGCTTCTCATACATTCTGAAATAGTTCTGGAATGTCACGGAGGCCAGTGTCTGATTTTCCCGCTCTATCTTAACCTTTTCCTTTGCCTCGAGCGCCTGATGGAGACCGTCGCTGTACCTTCTGCCGGGCATCACTCTCCCCGTGAATTCATCCACGATAACAACCTGTCCGTCCTTGACAAGATAATCAATATCTCTCCTGAACAGGGTATGTGCCTTCAGGGCCTGGTTTACATGGTGGAGGATCTCCATATTTCCGGGTTCATACAGGTTATTAACCTGGAGCAGTTTCTCGGATTTGGCTACGCCATCTTCAGTCAGGACAACTGACCTGCTCTTTTCATCTATCGTATAATCTTGCTCCTTCTTCAGCCGGGGAATGATCTGATTCACTCTGTAATACTTGTCTGTGGATTCTTCAGATGGCCCGGAAATAATAAGAGGAGTTCTCGCCTCATCGATAAGGATACTGTCCACTTCGTCGACGATGGCGTAGTAAAAGTCTCTCTGAACATAATTTTCAAGCTGAAAACTCATATTGTCCCGCAGGTAGTCGAATCCGAATTCGTTGTTGGTCCCGTATGTGATATCACAGCTGTACGCGCTACGCCTCTCGGTATCATTTATCCCGTGAACAATCACGCCAACGGAAAGCCCGAGAAACTCATAGATCGGTCCCATCCA
>JAFGQD010000099.1 GCA_016935875.1 Deltaproteobacteria bacterium | reverse complement strand
ACCGCGGGATGATTCCTCAATGTATCATATATCCCTGTGCGGCATCCTTCGTCATCAACCAGCACTTCGAGGGTCAGGCTGCGGTATGTGCCGTTCTTGCTGATGTTGGATGGTGCAATAGTGTAATCATACCCTCTGACGATTTCTTCTATGACCTCTTCCAATTCCCCGCTGTCGGAGCCTATTATTTTATAGATCCACCGGCAGGGATATTCCACGATGGGCTTTTTGCAGTCTTTGTCTGGTCTCTCTTCTCTGTTCATTTTCCTCCAACGATGAGCATACGACCGTGCCCTTAATCGATCCGCGGGAAGAGAATCTCCTCCCGCGGGGAGTTTCAATCAATAGCGGAAGATGGCGGCAAGCGCCGAATCGATCGGGATTTTATCGTGGTCAATGGCATATACCGTTCCGCCGTTCAGTATGGTTTGAATGGCAGCAAGATCCAGCAGGTCTTCATTGCCGGAGCCGGCACCTGTGTCTAGGTTAACTTCACTTGTGGCGAAGTCAAATGTTCCCCACTGCTGTACACCAACAGAGACGAAAAGTATGCCGACACGTCCATGGTAAGCTGCCTGGACGATTTCACTGACGTCGCTGGAGGTGAGGCCGGTTCCGACGTTCTGCCTGTACTGTGACAGGGCATCGTCTCTCTTTGCTTCGAGGAAGCCCTCCACAATCGGCCGTGCCATGTCGCGCAGTTTGTCCGCACTCAATCCTTCCGGATTTCCCGATATACCCCTGTCTGTGAGGTGGGGATACGTGTTTGCCTCCCTGTATATGGGGAGAAGATAATCTACCCCAGCGAATATGAGGGGCACCTTTTTGTCTCTCAGGAGTTCACGCAACCCCCTGTCAACATGCTGAAAATACTTCAGGAGATTTGCCTTCATATCTTCGGAGCCCGTGTGGCGCTGGAGGTGTTTCTCGAAATCGTCAAGATTCAACGAGTCCTCAAGATTTTCCGGGATGCCTGTAATGTCCATTTCTTGTGCATGCTGCAGAGAACACCTCAATGGCCGTACATTCTTCTGGCTGATTGCCAGGATATAGAATTCCGTGTCAGAGGCCAGCGCCGGTATCAGCGGTTTAATGTGAAAGCGATCAGTTATAACAACCAGTTCCTCAACGCTTTGCGGCAGCCGGTAATATCTGAACGAATCAGGTGACAGGAATACGGCAAGCCCGTCACTCTGGTTCTGCCAGAAGGGTATATTGCCTGACATTTCCTGCGCGGGAGCAAGCATGTCCTTTATCTCCGATGGTCGCAATTCACTTGAGAGCAGGCGATCTCCGGCATCACGAAGCAGATTTTTGTATCGTATCTGATTCTGTTGTGTTTCAGCTCCCTTTCTAATCGTAGGCATATAGATGGAAACACATATTCCAAGTTGTTTCTGCATCAAGGACTTCAGTTCGTTTCCTGATAGTATGTCCATACGATCAATCTCCTTTCATTAAAAAAAGTTTTTACGGTTTTTTGACAACAGAGGGAAGCCACCGGTAAACCGGAGCCAGATACCGTGCCACTTGTCCCTTCCGGGGTATCATGAAGATGAAACACTTTTTCTGGTCGGGAACAATCGCAATATGTCTGATAATACCCGGTTCGGGGTTTCGATTGATGAAATCCATCAAGCGGGTATGAGTATTGAGGGTCTCGTAATACATGTGAAAGGTATATGCTCCCCATGTCACTGTCTCTGTGTTTAAACGCCCTGCGCCGGCAATCTTTGCGCCGGCAAATCGAGAATATTGTTTTTCTATGAGGTGACATTCCTCCTCAGGTTTGTTCTTGACATACAATTCTATGAATAGTCTGTCATATTTTCTTATGAGTTTTGATATGGGAAAATAAAGCCATGAATGTCGTGGGAGCATCGTAATGGTGGCATCAACACGCGACAGGAACGCGCCCTTCTTTCTGATGAAGAGATTGGCATGGTACCCAATGGCTCCTCCGATATTGGTGAAGGTCTGATCGTCGGGATGGAACACCTCCATGAGATCATTAAAGGCGCTGAGAAATATTTCCTTGTTGTGTCTCCTCCCCCAGAAATAACCAAACGTCAGGAGAAACGAAAAGGCGACAAAGAGAAAAAAAACAGGCTGTGTTAGTATGTGTTCGTATTTGAACATAGATTCAACAGTTACCAAGAATCGGGAATAATACTTTCGGGTACATCATACAGCGCGCCCTTCCTTCCGTCAAGGAGAGTCTTTGCCAGTTGTATGCGCTCAAGGGGGATATCCTGCGTCATCCCCTTCATCTGTTTTTCAACATACGTTGCCATATCCTCATTTTCTTCGGTTACTTTGTTGTCTACAAGCAGGCGCAAAGGAAGACCCAGATCGTCAAGTCCTTCAATCAACCTTTGTGATTCCCTGAGGGAAAGTATGTCAGGGTTGAAAACCAGTACAACATTACAGTCGCTGCCACACAATGTCCTGTCGAGGGCCTGGTAATTATTGCTGAGTTCCCACAGTCTTTTCAGAATATCGTCGTCTTCCTCTTTATAATCCAGGATGGTCTCTTCTGAACTTAACGTGCCTCTTATTCTATGGATTGTATAACGTTTTTCCAGGATCTGTCGTCTTATTCCTATCAATCTGTTGATCCAGGTTATCGTAACCTTCGGCAGGGCGAGAAACCTGAGAGTCAGCCCTGTCGGGGGTGTGTCGAAGATTATATAGTCGAAATCCACCTCATCCCGGATGGTCTTTTCAATACTCGTAAGGAGGGCATATTCCTCTATGCCGGGAGAGTACTTGAGTATGGAGAAATAGTTGTCCAGATTCAGCACCTGGAGATATCTATAGGTGCTTGAAAGTACGTTGATTTCTTTCTGCAGATATTCTTTTGATAGTTCCCGTAGATTCACTTCATTCAGATAGAGCGTATTCGTGAATTTTGTCTTTCCGTGTTTGATACCGGTTCCGAATATGTCACCCAGGTTGTGTGCCGGATCCAGGGATACTATCAGTACGCGGGATTTTTGAGAAAGCTGCCATGCCGAGGCCGCCGCCATGGTTGACTTTCCGACGCCGCCCTTTCCCGTAAAAAAAAGTATTTTCATTCAGCCGATACCTATTGTTCCAACCATCTCCGCCAGCATATCCCCCGCGTCCCGTGCCCGGCTGTTCAGGACTTTCAACTCCCGTTCCATGAAGGGCAGAAGCTCAACCGCCAGGAAGGAGGGGGGGGAGGGGAGCCCTATGAAAGATCCCAGAAGTAACAAAGCAAAGATATTCTCCAGTTCCGTTACCTCAACCCCTGTGAGGGCGGCGGCACTTTCCCGGTGAGTTGCGTCGAAATCGGAAAGTATACGTTTGAAGAATTCGAGTATTGGATGATCCATTGAGTGGTTTGCAGTACTGGTTATACCGGTGCACGCTTTAAAACCGTGCACCGGTAACAGATTAACATTGAGGAAAGATAATACTATTACTCAACCTTGTAAGCCTTCGATTTGATGAAGTCCCAGATAAACAGGAAGTTCAGGAGCAACATCACACACAGGATGACCATAACTGTCCACCCGGGACCAGGTTTCGCAGCAATAGCGCCCGGCTGAACCACTATGAGGAACCACAGAATACCGCAGGTCACGGTGATCCAGAGGATCCAGGCCGGGATGACGGCTGCACTGGAGAAACTTGATTTCAGCTTCTTGGCCGCAAAGGCGGCCCCTGTCATAAGGGCGATAGATGCGATCAACTGGTTTGCTGCACCGAAGGAACCCCAGATGATGAGCCAGTTGCCTGTCGCGGCCAGCCATACTCCGATAGCCGCCGGAATAATAGAGGCAATCCAACGGTTTGTCAGTGCGTTGTAAAGTCCGGAAGCGCTGTCTTTCAACGGAAGAGCCATCTCGGACAGACAGTAACGTGCGAGGCGATTTGTGGTATCCAGTGTGGTCATGGCAAATGAGGCAACCCACATGCCGGCAATAACCTTTACGATTTT
>JAFGQD010000098.1 GCA_016935875.1 Deltaproteobacteria bacterium | reverse complement strand
TTATAATTTTGGCATTGGCCTTGCAACACTGTATGCTAAAATCTATAAAGGAGGTAACAGACCATGACCGTTAAGAAAAAAATACTTCTGATAGACGATGACAGAGACTTCCTGATGGCGACCAGACTTATACTTGAAAGGAGTGGGTATGATGTCTTTCTGGCAGAAAGTGGGAAAAGTGGAGTTGATATGATAGAATCTGTGTCTCCTGATTTGGCGATTGTGGACATGATGATGGAAACATGGGGAGAGGGATTTGATGTGATATCCAAGATTCGTTCTTTGGATATGGGGAAAGATATGCCATTGATTATGTTGAGTGGAGTCGATCTCCAGGGTCCGTACCAGTCCTTTGAACCTTCTGACGAATTCCCGAAGGTAAACATGATATTACACAAACCTGTCAAGGCCGATGATCTTATACGGTATGTGGGAGACCTGATAGGGTAGGTGTCCATGTCAGAAAAAATATCCAACGAGCTTATACTTGTTATTGATGATGAAGAAACCATACGGGATGGCTGCAGACAGGTGCTGGAGAAGTCCGGTTATGTCGTAATTACAAAGGAGAACGGACTTGACGGGATTAGAGTCGCCAGGGAAAAACACCCGGATCTCGTTTTCGTGGATCTCAAGATGCCGGGTATGTCAGGCCTGGAGATAATTGATATTTTATTAGAAGATATCCCTTATGTTGTGCTGGTTGTCATTACCGGCTATGCGTCTATCGTTTCTGCGGTGGAATCAATGAAGAGAGGGGCATATGACTACCTGCCGAAACCCTTTACCCCTGATCAACTCAGAGCTGTCACGAAAAGAGGACTTGAGCATCGCGATCTTCGGATAGAGGCGAAAATGTTAAGAGACGCGAAGGAGCAGATGGAAAAGGACTTCATTACCTTTGTAAGTCACGAGATGCGTTCCCCCCTTGTTACCATTCAGCAGTACATGGAATCCCTCAAGATTGTGGCTGGTGACTGTCTGACCGGCGAGGCTGCGGATATTATAGAGCGGTGTGATAAACGTATCCGTAACCTTGAGGATCTTGTGGAACACTGGTTGGACATAAGCCATATAGAAGATGGCACATTGATACGGGAAAAAGGACGTATTGACCTTTCCGAGATCATTATGCAGGGCATGGAAGATATGAAGCCGCTGTGTGAAAAGAGGGAAATTATACTGGAGAAAGATATTCCGGAAGACCTGCCCATGATAATAGGAGACGGGGAAAGCCTTGTGAGGGTATTGGTAAATATCATAGGTAATGCGACCAAGTACACGCCTGGTGGAGGCAGGATATTCGTACATGCCGAATACGATATTCATTATGTCAGCGTGAGTGTGTCCGACACCGGCAGGGGTATCCCCGGAGACAAACTCCCCTTTATCTTCGAAATGTTTTACAGAGTGAAGGGAAAGGGTGATGATCAAAGGGGGTCCGGGTTGGGGCTTGCCTTTTGTAAGAGGATAATGGATGCTCACGGCGGCAAGATAGATGTCTCATCGGAAGAGGGAAAAGGAACCACCTTCGTGCTGAGATTCCCCCGGTGATGACGGAGATAGGCAGCGGTTATTGTCGGTTTATCCGAGTGTGATGTATCCCGCGGACGAGTTATGGACTATTGTGATGAAAGCAACTATGCATGGCACGAAAAGGATATGATTGACAGGTGTTTCATGTGCGAAGAAAAGTCTGACGGGTTGTCTGTTGTTCGGCATATCGCAAGTATGAAGATGGTGCACCTGTGCTCAGACTGTATGGTGGAGAAGATGTCTGAATATCTTCTCGATAACACAAGGGCATGGAAGGGCACTAAGGTAAAGAGGGGTTAAAGATGGTTGATATCCCAACTTTAACCCCCCTTTTGCTCATTGTACAAGATGCTTTTTTTCACGCAAATGCCGTGGAGATCGCAATCAGCAATCCCGCAGTGAATACGACCATTCCCAGGCCAGCCCCTCCGGCTGTGGCAAGGAGGGGAGTAATTCCTAGCAGAAGAAATCCAAACGCGAATCTTGCTTCTTTTGAATCCATAATGTTCTCCTAATCTGTTAACTTCGTGACGCTGACGGCAGATATTATGAGCCTGTTACGGGTGAATAGGTGTTTCATGACAACTCCAAGTGCCTCAACCCTGTCTCCCACAACAATTTTATTGGAGGGTGCGGTAAACATGACTACCCGTATACCCGCCGTTTCGTCCGTAATGTGAAAGTGAGGTCTGTTCAACCACCGGAAACTGATCTTTTGGACCTCACCCGATATCCGTATAGCATCTCCGACCATTGCAGGAGTTATCTTTCCTATCTTACAGGAGCGTGCCTTTGTATCGAACTGCTCGCTTGCCTGCATGAAACTCCTGCGACTCATCCACGCCAGAGTCATGGGAATGACCAGCAACAGGACCAGCCCCGGAATGGCATACAGCAAAAACCGCGAATCTCCCGTCGAGTTATAATGTAATGCTACGGCTGCAGCGCATATGGTGAATGCCACCCAGGCTAATGCTGACATATTATTGTATTTCCGCTAATCAGCCGGAAGGTCCTTTCTGAACATCAGGAAGTATGCAACCCCGATGAAGAGGAAGCCGCCGAATATATTCCCTATCGTAACGGGGATAAGATTCCAGAGCCATATGTCGGACCAGCTCAGGCCTCCGTTGGCAAGCAGCATGCCGCCCTGTTTTGCTACTACGGCCGGGTACCAGTCCATGAGGAACTTTCCTGTCGGCAAGAAGTACATATTAGCCACGCAATGTTCGAATCCGGTCGAAACAAAGGCCATGATCGGGAACCAGATACCGAAGAATTTGCCGATCACGTCGTCTGCCGTAATGGCGAGCAGGAGCGCAATGTTGACAAGAAAGTTACAGCCAATTGCCTTCATGAAACAGGACCACAGACCCGCGGCCCCGACGGCCTTGTATCCCAGTATCTTTCCTGCTGCGATACCGACCGCCGACATGCCAAAGGCGTTCACTGCCATGGTGCCGTCAGCCTGTCCGCTTACCAACGGACCGACTGCCATGAGATACGCATACGCAAGCGAGCCTATCAGGTTTCCTATGTAGACCCATACCCAGTTTCTCATCACCGCACCCCAGGTGATCTTCTTCATCATCGCGGCCATGGGAACGATCATACAGTCACCGGTGAAGAGTTCCATACCGGTCAGGACAATCGCGATCAAGCCGACAGGGAATACTGCACCGCCAATGAGCTTGGCCATTCCTGCACCTAAGGTTGCCGCCGTACCCGTTACGCATACCGTGCACAGTGCGCCTCCGATGGCGATGTATGCACCCGCCATAAAGCCTCTGAGCAGCAGGTTGAAGACTGAAAGTTTTGCCTTGCCGACTCCCGCATTACCAACAAGAGCGACCATTTTTGCCGGGGGGTTAAAAGCCATAAATCAATACCTCCTCCATTCATAAAATTTTTAATATATAGGGTCCGCCCCCTGCGGACCGTTCTTAAGGTTCCGTAGCAATATGATCATATCAAAAACGCACCAAGGCCCTCCCTCATAGGGCCAAAATTACCATCATGTGCGCGTATAGATACAACAGGTTGTGCGGTACCTAACTCCTAACTTGCGAAGGCCTCCTTGACCTCTTTCTTCCAGATGCACAGGAGCTTTCCGCCGTGGGTCTGGCACTGGACCAGTTCCCACTCACTCTCTCCCTCTTTGTCGAGGATCCCTTTAAACTGATCCTGCCCACCCGGTATGCCGTCAACGATACAGGTTCCTGTATCATTGCAGGAGATGGCTTCAGGTGGGACAACGCTGTCCAGATCAACGATACTTGTCTTGTACTTCCATCGTGGCATGATTATACCTCCTTAATCCATGGCTAGAGTATAAACACTATAAACACTATGCCGCTTCGACCTTCACCGCGCAGACCTTGTATTCCGGAATCTTTCCCACAGGATCAAGCGCCGGATTGGTAAGAAAATTGACAGCGGCCTCCCTGAAATGGAAATTCATAAATATAGTGCCCTCAGGCGGGGTGTCAATCACGCTGGCCTTTACTTGAAGACTGCCGCGCCGCGAAGTGACGGTTATGAAATCGCCGTCTTTGATCCCCAGTTTCTTAGCGTCATTGGGATTTACCTCAGCCAGGCTCTCCGGATATTTCTCAATGAGGCCTTCGCTCTTTCGAGTCATGGTTGCCGTGTGGAAGTGATAGAGGACACGCCCGGTCGTGAGGAAGAACGGGTATTCTTCATCCGGGACTTCCTTCGATGGCTGATACTCGATCGCGGAAAAGAGTCCCAGTCCGCGACTGAATTTATCTTTATGCAGGTATTTTGTTCCAGGATGTTCCGTGTTTGGACAGGGCCACTGGAGTCCGTTTTGCTCTATGCGTTTGTAGGTGATCCCTGCGTAGCTGGGCGTCAGGGTGTTTATCTCATCCATGATCGCTTCAGCAGAAGAGTAGTCCATCGCGTAGCCCATTTTTGTCGCCAGTTCGGAGATTATCTGCCAGTCGTCCTTTGCCTCGCCGGGTGCATCGACGGCTTTTCTTACGCGCTGAACCCTTCTTTCCGTGTTTGAAAAAGTACCGTCTTTCTCGGCAAAACATGCGGAGGGCAACACCACATCGGCCAGACTGCCCGTTTCCGTCAGAAAGATATCCTGCACGACAAGAAGGTCGAGATTCTTCAGCGCCGCCTCGACATGGGTAAGGTCGGGATCCGAGATCATCGGATTCTCGCCCATAATATAGAGGCCTTTAATGTCTCCATCATGGGCTGCATTCATGATTTCTATAATGGTCAGTCCCGGCTTTGCAGGCAGTGAAACGTCCCATGCCTTTTCGAACTTTGCCCTGGCCTCATCATTTGCGACCTGTTGATATGCCGGAAACACATTGGGGAGCGCGCCCATGTCGCAGGCGCCCTGGACGTTGTTCTGGCCCCTGAGGGGATTGACACCGCCCCCTTCTATACCGACATTGCCGCACAGCATAGCCAGATTCGCGCATGACTTGACATTGTCCGTGCCGTGTGAATGTTGGGTGATCCCCATGGCATACAGGATGGAAGCACTCTTCGCTTCAGCGTACAGTCGGGCGGCCGTCCTGATGTCCTCGGCTGCAACCCCGGTAATTTCTGAGACATGTTCGGGGGTATATTTCGCAAGGGCCTCCTTCATCGCCTCAAACCCTTCGGTGCGCTGTGCCACATATTCCTTGGCGTACAGACCTTCCTCAATGATAACATTCATCAAGCCACTGAGAATAGCTACATTCGTGCCTGGTTTGGGGCGCAGCCAGATGTCTGCGTAATCCACAAGGCCGATCTTCCGGGGATCGATCACGATCAGTTTGGCTCCGTTCTGGCGGACAGCCCTCTTTACGCATGATCCTATCACCGGGTGATTTTCTGTCGTGTTGGTTCCTATCGCGAGGATGGCGTCTGAAAATTCTATCTCTTCGATGGAGTTCGTCATAGCTCCTGATCCGAATGTGGCAGCCAGACCGGCTACCGTGACGGAGTGTCAGAGACGGGCGCAGTGATCGACATTGTTTGTCCCGATCACCGCTCTCATGAATTTCTGGAAGAGGTAGTTTTCCTCATTGGTCACCCGCGCCGAGGAGAGCCCCGCGATGCTGTCAGGGCCGTTTTTTTCTTTTATTGAGGCAAATTTTTCAGCGATATAGCTGTAGGCCTCTTCCCAGCTTGCTTCCTTCAGCTCCCCATCCCTGCGGATAAGGGGTGTCTTCAGGCGGTCGGGGCTGTTTATGAAGTCCATTCCGAATCTGCCCTTTGAGCAGAGCATTCCTTCATTGGGTTTGCCATAATCCATGTTCGTTGTGACTTTGATAACCTTTCCATCGCTGACATTCAGGTCCATCTGGCATCCCACTCCACAATAGGGGCATGTCGTGTGCACCTTTTCAATTTCCCACGGACGTCCCTTGAACCGTGCCTGTTTGAATGACAGGGCGCCGACGGGACAGGCGTCCACACATGCGCCGCAAAATACACATTCGGAGTGTATGTAATCTGTATCGAAGGCGGGGCCGACCTTGGCGTTAGATCCGCGCATCGAGAAATCGAGAACTTCATGAACCTGTTTCTCATTACAGACCCGGACGCATCTTCCACAGAGGATACACTTGTTAAGGTCCCTCTGTATCATGGAATTTGTATCTTCTATTTCATATCCCGGAGAGTCAATATCAAAACGGGGTTTTTCAATGCCCAGTTCATACACGAGATCCTGAAGTTCACAGTTTCCGTTCTTTTCACACTGGAGGCAGTTATGTTCGCCGGATGACCACAAAAGTTCCACCACCAGCTTCCTGGCTTGTATCACCTTTTCCGTGTTGGTCATTACGGTCATCCCTTGACTTACAGGCATGCAGCATGACGCCACGAGGGACCGGGCATTCTCCACTTCCACAACACATACCCTGCAGGCGCCCACATTTGTGGTTCCCTTGTAATAGCAGAGGGTGGGTATGTGTATGCCATTTTCTCTTGCTACTTCGAGAATCGTTTGTCCCGAAGATGCCTCCAATTTTTTGCCATCAATAGTTAAAGAAAGTTTCTGATCCATTTTGTACTCCTTTGCTCTACCTCTATACTTGTAACAGAGACACTTCCCCTTTCTCAGAGAATCTGTCTCTGGACTGTTTTCAATTAAAATCGCAGCCTTGTTGCTGACATCTCATCTCTCCTGAGCCATCAGCCGATAACCGGGAGCACCATACATTATTTTTTTACTCTTTTCAAGAAATATGAGGTTGTCAGAGTGCTTTTGTTTGAGATGCCGAACATCGCGATTTTTAAGTAAAAGTCAAGATAATGTGTTGACATCATGACGTATCATGATAAATTAATCTGACACCATATCATGGTTCATAATCCATGGTTTTCGGAATCAGAGATCCGAGACCAGTAACTTCGTCCTTTCAAGTTGGGCGGAAATCGATTGCGCAGTATTAACCTTAAATGTGGTGGCATGAGGTATAATAAGAAAAATAGCTTGATTTCTGTGGGAGTATATTATAGTGAAAGCACAAATTTCCCTAAACAGTATCCATTCGGAAATGCGGAAATGGATTTTCCAGCAGAATGGAAACTGAATACAAAAAAGGACTCCTTGCCCGGATTCGGCGTTCGGGCTACAGAGCCATGAGGAGGATGCATGTTAAGAAGGTACGAAACGATATTCATTATGCGGGCCGACTTGCAGTCGGATGAGGTGGGCAACCTGATTGACCGTTATGCCGGGATTATTGCGAGCATGAATGGTAAGACGATCAAAGTTGAAAACTGGGGCAAGCGGAGACTGGCCTATCCTATTGAGAAGAGGCGAGAGGGTGTGTATGTAAGGATTGACTTCGCTGCCCAGTTCGAAGTTGTCTCTGAACTGGAGAGAAACTTCAGGATTGATGACAACGTGATACGGTTCCAGACCGTGAAGCTGAACGACAAGGTTGATCTGGAAGAGATTGAGCGAGAGATAGAAAGCGCTCGAAAAAAGGAAGAAGACCAGAGGAAAGAAAACCAGAGGAAAGAAGAACAGAAGAGGGAAGAAGAACAGAAGAAGAAAGCTGTTTCCGAAACCGCTGCTGAAGAAGCCGAGACCCCTGAAGTGCCGGATGGCAAAGATTCTGAGATGGGGAATGAGGATATCACGCAGGATGCTGTACCTGTTGAGACAGACGAAGAAAAGGCGGAGGAGGCATAAAAATGGCATATCCAGCAACTAATCGTTCAGCAACTAATAGGCCAGGGCAATCCAAGCCAAAGTTTTTTCATAAGAGGAAGGTCTGCAGGTTTTGTGTGGATTCGAATGTAAAGATTGATTATAAGAATCCGGCTGTTTTGAGGGGCTTCTTGACGGAAAGAGGCAAAATCATGCCGAGAAGAATTACCGGAACCTGCGCCAGACACCAGAGAGCATTGGCAATGGCAATCAAAAGAGCCAGAACACTGGCTCTGTTACCCTATGTAACTGCTGAAAATTAATTTCATTTACGGTCATCTATCAATAAATCATGAGATGCCTGCCGATCGGGCGGGCATCTCTTACTCTTTTTGACTAACAGGTGGAGTATGTTCTGTCTGCCGGGGGGAAGTGTTCCCTATAAAGGCTTTTTCCTAGCTGTTGCGGTCACCTCCACTGTCTTCGTCATGGTAGCCGTCATCTCTGTGCTTGGTATATTCGGTGCGGTGATTGTTCCGGTACCGTTGCTGTATTATTATTCCAGACTGGGCAGGTTATACGGTATCCTTGTTTTTGTCCTGTCACTGATGATTGCAATGATCCTATTGCGAACTCTGGGGGTTCAAACGCCCTTTGTATATTTTTTCCTTTTAGGCTCTTTGGGACCTATTCTTTCGGAGGTGTTGAGAAGAAAATACTCTATAGAAAAGACAGTAATCTATTCTGTAGGTATTCTTCTGACACTCAGCTTTGCTATCCTTTTGTATCTCAGCCTGATTTCCGGTAAAGTGCCATGGAACATCATAGGGACCTATATATCTGTGATGGTGCGGGAGAACATAGAACTATACTCCCGCACAGGCATTTCCGTGCAACATATTGAACTTCTGAGAGAAAACGCCGACCATATTACGAGTGTTCTTGCCGGCTTATTCCCCTCCCTTGTTTTTGTGGGGAGCGCTTTCTTCGTGTGGCTGAATATCCTGGAGGGGAAATGGCTGTTCAGGAAGAAGGGGATGTGGTATCCTGACTTTGGCGATCTTTCTCTATGGAAGACCCTTGATAAAGCGGTCTGGCTTGTAGTAATCTCGGGTATCTTTATCATGATTCCCGTGATGGGATTTCGTATCTTGGGACTGAACATTATGATCGCCCTCATTTTTATATACATGTTACAAGGTCTGGCGATAGTCAGTTTTTTCTTTAACAGAAAAAATGTGCCCGTCTTTTTAAGGGTATTCGGATATTTTTTGATCTTTGCTCAGCAGTTTCTGCTTGTTATAGTGGCCGGGTTGGGTTTGATTGATACCTGGGCCGATTTCAGAAAACTCGATAAGAAATCGGAATAACTGGTGATTAATAGTTGCGTTTATACGTATGGTGGGTGTGTGAGCAATCCGCAAAAATCAAGGTATGCAGCTTCGGATGGGAGGAGTTTATATGAAGATCATTTTAAGAAATGATGTTGAATCTGTGGGGAAGGCAGGAGATCTTGTAAATGTTTCAGATGGGTATGCCAGGAATTTTCTGATTCCCAGGGGGTTGGGCATAGAGGCCAGCAACAAAAGCATGAAAGTCCTGAAAAATGAAATGGACATGGCTGAGAGAAAGGTACAGAAGGATAAAAAAGCCGCCCAGTCCATGGCTGAACGGCTTGAGGGTGTAACCTGTACTATATCAAGAAAGGTGGGGCAACAAGATAAATTGTTCGGCTCTGTTTCCACAAAGGATATAGGAGATGCCCTGCGCGAACACGGGATAGAGATTGATAAGAGGAATATCCTTCTTGAAGATCCGATAAAAAGCCTTGGAGAATTTTCCGTAAAGATAAAATTGCATTCCGGAATATCTGCCGATATCAAAGTTGTCGTTGCCGGTGAGGCATAGAATGAAGGATGTAGATTATTCGCTCCATAAGGTGCCTCCGCAAAATCTGGATGCGGAGCAGTCAATCCTTGGTGGTATCCTGCTGGACAATAATGCCCTGAACCATGTTCTGGAAATAGTGGGTAGAGGTGACTTCTACAGCGAGGCGCATAGAAAGATATTTTCGGCAATCCTTGAGCTGTACGAGAAAAATGAACCAAGCGACCTTATTACTCTGAGCAATATACTGCGTGACAATGGGCACCTCGAAGGGGTGGGTGGAGAGGTATATCTGGCATCTCTTGTCGACGGTGTGCCCTCTGCGGCGAATATAGCCTACTACGCAAAGATAGTTAAGGAAAAAGCCATATTACGCGGATTGATAGGCGCCGCAACTCATATATTGAACAAGAGTTATGATGCCGGTTCCGACATAGACGCTGTTCTTGACGAAGCGGAACACGCGGTGTTCGAGATATCGGAAAACAAGATAAAACCCGCCTTTTCTCCCATAAAAGAGATAGTAAAAAACACGTTCAAAAACATAGAAAAACTCTACGAGAAAAAGACTCTCATCACCGGCATCTCAACGGGATTTCAGAGGATTGACGAAATTACCTCCGGGCTCCAGAATTCCGATCTGATAATAGTGGCGGGGCGCCCCAGTATGGGAAAAACAGCCTTTGCCATAAATATTGCGCAGAACGCGGCGATTGAGAATGGTGTATCGGTGGCCATATTTTCCCTGGAGATGTCAAAAGAGCAACTTGCACTCCGCATGCTTTCTTCAGATGGAAAAGTTGATTCACAGCGCATAAGGAGGGGGTTTATTGGGGATGTGGACTGGCCGAAATTGACCGCTGCCGCAGGCAGGCTTTCAGAGGCCTCCATCTTTATAGATGATACGCCCGCTATTTCCGTTCTTGAAATAAAGGCAAAGGCGAGGAGGTTGAAGGCGGAATCGGGTCTGGATCTGATTATTCTCGATTACCTCCAACTGATGAAAGGCAGGGATGCTTCCGCACCGAGGGAACAGGAGATATCCGAGATAAGCCGCTCACTCAAGGCCCTGGCCAAGGAACTCGACGTTCCGGTCTTGGCGCTTTCGCAGTTGAATCGACAGGTTGAATCGAGGACGGATAAGCGTCCGCAACTTGCCGATCTAAGAGAATCGGGGGCAATCGAACAGGATGCCGATGTCATAATGTTTATATACAGGGATGAGGTGTACAATAAGTCGGAAGACAACCCGGAAAAGGGCAAGGCGGAGATAATCATTGGAAAACAGAGGAACGGTCCTACCGGTGTGGCCAATATGACCTTTCTGAAAGAATATACGTGCTTTGAAAATTTAGCCTATGACCACGAAGAGTTTTAGGTATTGTGCTCTCGACCATCCCGACCTGTCGGTATGGTCTCTTGCCAGAGCATTTAGTTTGTTATGAGTCTGGGTTCATCAGTCAGGTAGGGTATCGCCACTCTCAGCTTCTTCAGGGCATCTTTCTCGATCTGCCGTGCGCGTTCCCGTGTTATGTGAAATCTGTCACCTATTTCCTGAAGAGTTTCAGGGTCATCCGCCATTACCCTGTGTCGTATGATGTACCCTTCTCTCTCGTTGAGTTTTTCCAGGGCGCCCGCTATATTTTTCTTTACAAGGGCCATTCCTTCTTTCTTTATAAGCGCATCTTCCTGGCTTTTACCTTTGTATACGAGATGATCAATATAGGTCGATTCTCCCTCATCGTCTATGGCGGCATTCAAAGATACATCGCGGTTATTGAGACGGAGGTCCATTTCCTCTATTTCGGTTTCCTTAACGTTGAGCAGAGTTGCGATTTCTTTGAATTCCGGGTTCTTTTGAGAGATGGTCTGTAATTTCTTTTTTGCCTGATTCAGCTTGAAGAATAATTTTCTCTGTGCCTGGGTGGTGCCTATCTTGACAAGGCTCCATGACTTTATGACGAAGTTCTGCATGTATGCCCGTATCCACCATACCGCGTAAGATATAAGCCTGTACCCCTTGTAGGGATCGAACTTCTTAACGGCATGCATAAGTCCGATATTACCCTCCTGAATCAGGTCGATGAGTTTAACCCCGTAATTCTTGTATTCATGGGCAATTTTGACCACAAACCGCAGATTTGAAGTGACCAGTTTTTCGGCTGCCTGTGTGTCGTTATGCTTCACAAATTTCACCGCTAGCTTGAATTCTTCCTCAGCTTTCAGGATGGGAAAGCGGTTTATCTCCGCCATATAGATGTCCACCGAATCGGTGACAGCAAGCAGGTTCATTTTCAGATCCTCAAGGATATTATTAGAACTAAACAAACTAACATATTTTTCTCAATAGTCAAGTCTTTTTAGTGGTTTTATGATTATTTTCCCTGTATTGACATTACACGTACGTATGTTTATCTTATGAACATAATAGAAGAAAGGAGTCCGCTATGAGTTCTGAGAACGAATCGATTATGAAATTTGCGTGCACGTTTGCAGAAGAAATACAGGCGAAGGCAATTCTGCTATATGGTGATGTGGCCCCGGATATCCTTGCGCAGAAGAATGAAAAAGCCTGTTTCGATACTATTTTGATAACCAGAGAGGGTGATAATGTGCCGTATAATGCGGAGTTTTTTAAAAACATTATCAATATTCCCAATGTGAATGTTACGCGTCTGAGCCAGATAAAGATTGTCATAACGAAGGGACTCGCCACAGGACTCTTCAAGAAGGGTGATAAACTGGTATGCCTTACAGGGATTCCGAAATTTGGCCATATAGACAGCATATTTATTATTGATGTGGGCAGGGAGTTTGAGATTCTTATATCAGAAGATGTTTCAGAGATCTTTGAAGATATCCATCCCGAGGTATTCGAGACGATATTGAATATTGCGTTGGAGCTTGCCGCCCAAGGGAGGGAGGGGCGTCCGATAGGTACTATCTTTGTCCTTGGAGATCACGAGAAGGTGCTTGAACTGTCCAGACAGATGATAATCAACCCGTTCATGGGATATAGAGAAGAGGAAAAAAACATCCTGGACCGTAATCTGAGAGATACCATCAAGGAATTTTCGGCTCTGGATGGCGCATTTGTGGTACGGGGAGACGGTGTCCTGATGACGGCCGGAAGACATCTGAGCGCCGCCCTGGAGAGTAAGGATTTTCCACAGGGCCTGGGCAGCCGGCATATAGCCGCGGCAGGCATCACAAGTGTTACCGGTGCGATTGCGATTGCCATTTCGGAGTCCACAGGCACTGTGCGAATTTTCAAGAAAGGAAAAATCTTTGTCGATATTGAAAAGAGCATGGAGTAATAATTATGAGATTTGATAAATTTACTTTAAAACTCCAAGAGGCCCTTCAGGATGCCGAGAGACTGGCAAACAGCCATGGTCACCAGGGGATTGATGTTGAGCATATACTTCTGACCCTTATACGACAGCCGGAGGGGGTTGTATCCGAGATACTAAAAAAACTTGGCGCTGAATCGAAGCAGATTGCCGGTGAGATCGAGGGAATCCTGGAGGGACTTCCAAAGGTTTCCGGTGGGGGCCAGGCTTACCTGACGCCCCGGCTGAACGATGTGTTGAATAAGGCCCTGACTGAGGCAGCACGACTGGGGGATGAGTACGTCAGCGCCGAGCACGTCCTGGTTTCAATTGCCGATGACAAGACCGGATCTGTCGGAAAAATACTGCACGGCCGGGGTGTGACCAGGGATAATATTCTTAAGGCCCTGGTGGACATACGTGGCAACCAGAGGATTACCGATCCGAATCCTGAGGACAAGTACCAGGCCATTAAACGTTTTGCCAGGGATTTTAATGAACTGGCATTGCAGGGGAAATTTGATCCGGTCATCGGGAGGGACGACGAGATACGCAGGATCATGCAGGTACTCTCACGCAGGACAAAGAACAACCCGGTGCTTATCGGCGAACCGGGTGTGGGTAAGACGGCCATTGTGGAGGGACTGGCCCAGCGTATCATCAATGGTGACGTTCCCGACAATCTGAAAAAGAAGAGAGTTGTCGGCCTTGACCTGGGTTCGCTGGTGGCCGGAGCCAAGTACCGGGGCGAGTTCGAGGACCGTCTGAAGGCCGTTCTGAAGGAGGTGACTCAGGCCAGTGGAGAGATCATCTTGTTCATCGACGAACTGCATACCATGGTAGGAGCCGGTGCCGCCGAAGGTTCCATGGACGCCTCGAATATGCTCAAACCCGCCCTGGCGCGGGGGGAGCTGCACTGTATCGGGGCCACGACTCTGAACGAATACCGGAAATATATCGAAAAGGATGCCGCACTCGAGAGGCGATTTCAGCCGGTCATCGTGGGAGAGCCCACGGTGGAGGACACCATCGCCATCCTCAGGGGGCTGAAGGAGCGATATGAGGTCCACCACGGAGTGAGGATCAAGGATTCCGCGATCATCGCCGCCGCCACCCTTTCAAACCGGTATATCAGCGACCGGTTTCTCCCCGACAAGGCGGTTGACCTGATAGATGAATCAGCTTCGCGTCTCAGGATTGAACTGGACAGCCTTCCCTCCGAGATAGATGTGGTGGAACGGAGGATCATGCAGCTTGAGATCGAACGGGAATCCCTGAAGAAGGAAACCGATAAGACGTCGAAGAAGCGGCTTGACAGTATAGAAAAAGAACTGGATACCTTGAGGAAATCCAGAGATGAGATGAAGAAGCACTGGTCTGCCGAGAAGGAAGCCATCGGTGAGATCCAGTCGATCAAGGAGAAGATAGAGGAATACAAGACGGCAGAGCAGAATGCCCAGAGAGAGGGTGATCTGGCAAAGGCGGCGGAGATCCGCTATGACACCCTGGTACGGCTGAACAGGGAACTGGAGGAAAAGACAGCGGGGCTTGAAGAGCTCCAGAAGGACAAGAAGACACTCAAGGAAGAGGTCGACGAAGAAGATGTCGCCGAGGTCGTGGCAAGCTGGACCGGCATCCCCGTGACACGGATGATGGAAAGCGACATCGAAAAACTGATCCATATGGAGGAGCGGCTGAAACAACGGGTCGTCGGCCAGGACGAGGTCATCCATACGATCTCCAACGCCCTGAGGAGAGCCCGGTCCGGTCTGCAGGATCCCAACCGCCCGATCGGATCATTCATATTCATGGGACCGACTGGCGTGGGAAAGACCGAATTGACCAAGGCGCTTGCAGAATTCATGTTCGATAATGAACAGGCGATGATCAGGGTGGATATGTCCGAATTTATGGAACGACACTCCGTTTCCCGATTGATAGGGGCGCCCCCCGGCTATGTGGGGTATGATGAAGGGGGATATCTTACCGAAGCGGTCAGGAGAAAGCCCTATTCGGTGATCCTGTTTGATGAGATAGAAAAGGCGCATCAGGATGTCTTCAATATCCTCCTCCAGATACTGGATGACGGGAGGTTGACGGACGGGCACGGCCGGACGGTCGATTTCAAGAACGCGATCATTATCATGACCTCCAACATAGGCAGCCAGTGGATGCAGGACCCGTCGCTGGGGGAAGAAGAAAGGCAGCAGAAGACCATGGAGGCCCTGAGGGCGACCTTCAGGCCGGAGTTCTTAAACAGGGTTGATGATATCATTAACTTCAGAGCGCTTACCATAGATGATATCAGGAACATAATCAATATTCAGATCGAATTGATGCAAAAGAGACTCCAGGAAAGGAAGATCCACCTAGAACTGACAGACAAGCTCAGGGAATACATATCGGAAGAAGGATACAGCCCGATATATGGAGCACGGCCCCTGAAGAGAGTGCTTCAGAGAATTATTGCGGACAACCTGGCCACAAAGATATTGGAGGGGGAGATCGCAGAGGGGGATAACATCGTCGCCGATATGGGCGAGAACGGAGAAATAATCTTTAGCAAGGATTCTATGTTGTAGGACCAGGACATAGATATTGAACGTACGTAGTATCCATTCATAAACAGCTATTTCTGGATGGAAACCAAACAGGAGGATAGAATATATAGATGAACAATCTTAAAACGGTTGTCTTACTGGGTTCCTTGACCGGTCTCTTTATACTGATAGGGGGATATTTTGGGGGACGAAATGGGGTAATAATAGCCTTTCTCTTTGCGATGGTGATGAATTTCGGGAGCTACTGGTTTTCGGACAAAATTGTATTGAGAATGTATAAGGCCAGTGAAGTCTCCGAAGCCACCTCTCCGCAGCTCTATTCCATTGTCAAAAGTATGGCTCTCCGCGCCGGCCTTCCCATGCCCAGGGTTTATGTGGTTCCTGGAAATGCGCCCAACGCCTTTGCAACGGGGAGAGATGAAAACCATGCCGCAATAGCGGTAACCGAAGGGATACTCGGGTTATTGAACAGGGATGAACTCGAGGGAGTCCTCTCTCATGAACTCACCCACATCAAGAACAGAGACATATTGATCGGTTCGATCGCCGCAACGATTGCCGGGGCTGTAATGATGTTGGCCAGTATGGCGAAGTGGGCGGCGATCTTCGGGGTTGGAAGGGGAGATGATGATGAGGGTGGGAGTGGGGGGATATTTGGTCTTATCGTGATGGCCATTCTAGCTCCGGTAGCGGCGGCAATGATACAGATGGCCATTTCGCGTTCAAGGGAATATCTCGCTGATGAAGGAGGAGCACGTATATCAGGAAAGCCTTACGGGCTCGCGGATGCCTTGGAAAAGCTATCGCAAGAGTCAAAGACTGCCCGGATGAAGGTCAATCCCTCAACAGCCCACATGTTCATAGTAAACCCGATTTCCGGTAAATCTATTGCAAGCCTTTTCTGCACACATCCCCCTGTTGAAAAAAGGGTGACAAAATTGAGAAATATGTGACAACTCTGATGCCGGATATTTGTTTTTTCTTGTTTTTAAGGGTACAGAAAGATAAGAGGGGGCAGGTTTCACCATGCAACTTTTCAGGACGTAGTTTGTCTTTAATGGGCGGCTCCATCCGTGGACATTTTCGGATCTTTGTGCTAGGTAATATTCCCGGTGAGGCAAGATCAACAGTAACATCTTGGAGGATAAAATGGCTGAAAAAGAGAGCGAAAAGGGGTTTGTCATAAAAGACAAAAGATTGTTTGATGAAGATGGAAAGGCCCGTGCAGACTCTGCAAGAGAGGACGAGGAGAAGGGCTCAGAACAGAAGCCCGAAACGGTGGATGACAATGCCAAGAATGAAGAAACAGTGGAAAGAGAAACCTATCAGTTGCCCGAAATGAATTTTCATAACTTTATACTTTCCCTGTATACCTCTGTAATTTTCAACCTTGGAGAATTGGCCGATCCTGTGTCGAATAAGAAGACGAAAGACCTCAAGGCGGCGAAACAAACAATAGATATTCTGGGGATGTTGAAGGAAAAGACAGAGGGGAATCTTGATGGTAGCGAGAAGGAATTGTTAGAAGGTATCCTGTCTGAATCAAGGATGAGATATGTGAAAGAATTGGAGAAGTCGTGATCGTCAGGCAGTCTCCGGCAAAGGTGAATCTCTTTCTCAGGGTTTTAAGAAAAAGAGATGATGGTTACCACGATATCCTCAGTCTCATGCAAGGGATAAGTCTTTACGATGAGATGAGCTTTGATCTCAAAGGTGACGAAATAGTCGTGAGGTGTCCGGGAAGTTCACTGCCGGAGAATAAGGACAATATAGCCTACAGGGCGGCCGAAGTTATTCTCTCTCATGTTCCCCGTCATTCGGGCGTGGAAATCACGATACACAAAAAGATTCCTGTAGCGGCGGGACTGGGGGGTGGAAGCTCGAATGCTGCGACTACCCTTGTTGTCCTTAACGAGATGACGGGAACAAAGTACAGCACAGAAGAACTTATGAAAATGGGGGCCAAACTTGGAGCCGATGTCCCTTTTTTTGTTTTTGGAAAAACCGCCTTGGCGTCCGGCATAGGCGATCACCTCAAACCTGTAGAAGGTGTTCCCAGACTATCTTTTATATTAATTAATCCTGATTTTGAAATATCTACCGGGAAGATTTATGAAAATTTAAAATGGGGATTGACAAAAGAACCAATTAAATATAGGATGCCTCGGTTTATAACGACGTCCCATATTGTAAAAGGGCTCTACAACGATTTAGAAAAGGTATCCCTGCGATTATACCCTGTATTGTCAAAGATCAAGGGGCTCTTGACGGCACATGGGGCCTTGGGTTCTTTGATGTCGGGGAGTGGTCCCACGGTGTTCGGTATTTTCAGGAATGACGATGATGCCATTGAGGCAGAGATCAGATTAAAGGAAGCTCAAGTCGGATCGGTGTTCAGGGCATATTCAATATAGTGGGGCGTCGTCAAGCGGTAAGACACAGGACTTTGGTTCCTGCATTCGGAGGTTCGAATCCTCCCGCCCCAGCCAGATTCAACGAAAGAAGGATATCGATGTTAGAAAGGATGAGAATATTTTCTGGTAATTCCAGTCGTGTTCTTGCTGGGGATATTTGCGAACGACTGGGAATTTCTCTGGGTAAGGCCAGTGTTTCCGCTTTTAGTGACGGTGAAACGAGAGTTGAGATTGATGAGAATGTAAGGGGGATGGATGTATTTATTGTGCAGTCCACCTCTACACCGGTAAACAACAACCTGATGGAACTCCTCATCATGATAGATGCCTTGAAGAGGGCGTCTGCCGACAGGATAACCGCCGTTATGCCGTATTATGGTTATGCCAGGCAGGACAGGAAAGCAGCTCCGAGGGCGCCTATCACGGCGAAACTGGTGGCGGATCTGCTTACTAAGGCTGGCGCAAATCGTGTTATATCGGTAGACCTACATGCCGGTCAGATACAGGGGTTCTTCAATATCCCAGTCGACAATCTCTACGCGACACCTCTTCTTCTTGAATATATAAAAAACAGTTATTCCGGTGATCTTGTCATCATTTCCCCTGATACTGGCGGTGTTGTAAGGGCAAGGGCATTTGCGAAGAGATTGGGCGCCACCCTGGCGATTGTCGATAAGCGAAGAGACACTCCCAATGAATCACAGGTAATGAATGTTATTGGTGATGTAAAAGATAAAAGCGCGATCATTCTTGATGATATGATCGATACGGCGGGTACCGTAGTCCAGGCCGCCGACGCCATAAAAAATGAAGGGGCGATAGATGTTTCCGTCTGCTGTACTCATCCCGTCCTGTCAGGGCCGGCAATAGAAAGACTGGAATCTTCAATTATACAAGAGGTTATTGTGACGGATACAATACCCCTGCATCAGATGGCGGGATCTTGCAAAAAAATAAAAGTCCTTTCAATGGCAGGTGTGTTGAGCGAAGCGATTAAGAGAATATATTATAATGAATCTATAAGCTCACTTTTTATTTAGGAGTAACAAATGAAGACAATTGGATTAAGTGCTCAGGTGCGTGAAGGAATTGGAAAAGGTCCATCAAGGAGATTGCGGTCGGAGGGTTTCGTGCCCGCAATATTCTATGGTTACGAGACTGAGCCTATGTTGCTTAAGGTGGATTCTTCCGAATTGATCAAAATCCTGGTCAAAGGAAGGGGAGAGACGGTTCTTGTGAAACTCGGGATACAGTCCGACACGAGCAAGAAGATCGAAAAACTCTCTATTATCAAAGATATGCAGATTGACACGGTAAACAAAAAGCCGGTGCATGTCGATTTTTATGAAATCCGGATGGACAGGAGCCTCACGGTGGATGTTCAGGTTCTCTTTTCGGGTTCCCCGGTGGGCGTAGAGGATGGCGGCGAACTGCAACAGTTAAAGAGAGATGTGAAGGTATCGGGTCTTCCTTCCGCCCTTCCCGAATCTATTGAGATAGACATCAGTCACCTTGGTATAGGTGATTCCATCAAGGTTGCTGATCTTGTAGTTAAAGAGGGGATCCAGCTTCTCGATAACGATGATGTTGCCATCGTGGCTGTGGTACCCACGCGGGTGAGCCTGATGGAAGAAGTGGCTGGCGGTGAAGAGGGAGGAGGAGAGATCACGGAAGATGCAGCGACGGCTTCTGCTGCACCAGAGGGTGAAGAGGGACAGGCGGAATGATAGTGGTTCTCCAACAGGGGGACGTGTGAAACTTATAGCTGGACTGGGAAATCCCGGTGTCAGATACTCTTACAGCAGGCATAATATAGGTTTTCTGGTCTTGGATAGCTTGGCGCGGTCGGAAGGAATAGAGATTAACCGTGAGAAATTTGGCTCCAGTATCGGCAGGGGGACGATTTCACGGGTTCCGGTTATTTTATCGAAACCCCAAACTTTTATGAATCTCAGCGGAGTCGCGGTAGGTAAACTGGCCCGTTATTTTGGTGCTGACGCAGAAGATGTGATCGTTGTCCATGATGATATGGATTTTCCGATTGGTGATATCCGGATAAAAGTTGGTGGTGGTGCCGGAGGACACAAAGGGATACAATCTGTTATTGATCATCTTGGTGGGGTGGAATTTGTCAGGATACGGTTGGGTATAGGCCGGCCGGATGCTGGTGAGATCGCAGAGGGTTATGTGCTTGAACGGTTTTCAGGAAATGAAATGCAGATATTGCCTCGTATGATTGAAGGAGCGTGCGATGCGGTGAATGAGGTTATTTCATCCGGTGTTCAGGCGGCAATGAACAAATTGAATGTGCGAGTCACAAAAAAACTAAGCGAGGAGGTATAGGCAGGACAATGGAATTTTTGATACATTATGCGTGGTTGTGGGGTGTCATGGGGCTGGTTCTGGCGTTCATAATCTATAAATATGTAATGACCTTTTCTCCCGGTAATGAAGTCATGGTGGAAATCATGGACAGGATACATGCCGGTGCCATGGTCTTCTTGAAGAGGGAATACAAGATCATATCGATCTTTGTCGTTGTCGTATTTCTCTTGCTCTTCTTTGCTCTGGATAACAGAATGTCTTCCGTAGCGTTCCTGGCGGGGGCTGTCTGTTCTCTGCTGGCCGGTGTGTTCGGGATGCAGGCGGCCACACTCTCCAACGCGAGAACCGCTGAGGCGGCCAGGGCCTATGGTCAGGGCAGGGCCCTGACAGTGGCCTTCTTCGGTGGTTCCGTTATGGGACTTTCCGTTGCATCTCTAGGGCTTCTCGGACTTGGCGTATTCTTCTACTTCTTCGCCGAGACAGATCCTGTCGTCATCAACGGTTTTGCCATGGGTGCCTCTTCGATCGCGCTCTTTGCCCGTGTCGGCGGTGGTATCTTTACCAAGACGGCCGACGTGGGATCCGACCTTGTCGGAAAGATTGAAGCGGGCATTCCCGAAGACGATCCGAGAAACCCGGGTGTTACCGCGGACAACGTTGGAGACAACGTGGGTGATATCGCCGGTATGGGCGCGGATCTTTATGAATCATACTGCGGTTCTGTTGTTGCGGCCATCGCGATCGGTGCTACGATGGGTCTTGGTGTGGAAGGAATGGCGATGAAGTGGATGATGCTCCCGATGCTTTTCATCATCGTCGGACTCCTTGCATCGGTCATCGGGATCGGCTTGTTCAACTTCCTAAAGAATATGAAACCTCAGTCGGCGCTGAGCAATTCTCTCTATATCGCCGGAATTCTCTTCATCGTCGCTTCGTATTTCGTAGTCAAGACTACTACGGCTGGGATGTCTGCCGAGTATCTGAAAAGTGTAGGGATGATCAGCCCTCTGGGACCCTTCTGGGCTGTTCTCCTCGGAATTATTGCCGGTATGCTGATTGGTGCCATCACGGAATACTACACTGCCCGCGGGCCCGTTGTCAGAATAGCCGAGTCATCTCAGACGGGTGCAGCTACAATCATTATCAGTGGTTTTGCCGTCGGTCTCGAGAGCGTGGTTGCCCCGGTGTTTTGTATAGCCATAGCTATCTGGCTGTCCTATATAACCTGCGGTATCTACGGTATAGCCATTGCCGGTGTCGGCATGCTGGGGACGGTAGGGATGACCATGTCAGTCGACAGCTACGGACCCATCGCTGATAACGCGGGTGGTATCGCAGAGCAGGCGCATATGCCTCCGGAGGTACGGGAGATCACGGACGGTCTCGACGCGGTGGGGAACACGACTGCTGCTATCGGCAAGGGTTTCGCCATCGGTTCGGCGGCGCTCACGGCTCTGGCCATGTTCGCAGCCTACTCCGCCACGGTGAAGACCTTCCCCGGTTTTGAGAATTTTGCTCTCGACCTTACGGAAGCGCACGTTATTACCGGTGTGTTCTTGGGCGGGTTGATCCCCTGTCTGCTGGCTGCCCTCACGATGACCGCAGTCGGAGACGCGGCCTTTGATATGATCAACGAGATCAGAAGACAGTTCAGAGAGATCCCCGGCATCATGGAAGGGACGACACCTCCCGACACGAACAGATGCGTGGATATTGCCACGACTGCGGCCCTGAAGAGGATGATACTCCCCGGTGTTTCGGCGGTGCTGGCCCCCATTTTAGTCGGCGTCCTTATCGGTCCCCAGGCGTTGGGAGGATTCCTCGCCGGCGCGACGCTGACAGGTGTGATCCTGGGTCTGCTGATGGCCAATGCGGGTGGTGCTTGGGATAACGCGAAGAAATATATCGAACAGGGCAATTTCGGCGGTAAGGGTTCCGATTCGCACAAAGCCGCTGTTATCGGTGACACTGTTGGAGATCCCTTTAAGGATACCTCAGGGCCTGCGATGAATATCCTGATCAAGCTGATGTCGGTTGTTTCTCTTGTTACCGCTCCGGCGATTATTTACCTCTATAAGTTGATTTACTAAACCGGAGAGGCAGGAAACACTATTAAGGGGGGTGGAGGAATCCATCCCCCTTTCTTTTTTATAAGGAGGAGACTTTGGGTTTTAGGTGTGGAATCATAGGACTTCCGAATGTCGGTAAATCCACCATTTTTAATGCCCTCACTGCCGCTGGTGCCGAAGTGGCGAATTATCCCTTCTGTACAATCAGTCCCAATGTCGGCATCGTCCCTGTCCCGGATCCAAGACTTGAACATATCGCAAAGATCATACACCCACCCAAGGTCACTTGTACCACTATGGAGTTTGTTGATATTGCCGGTCTGGTGAAAGGGGCAAGCAGGGGAGAAGGACTGGGAAACCGATTTCTCGGAAATATAAGGGACGTTGATGCGATTGTACATATTGTACGCTGTTTTGATGACCCCAATGTTGCGCATGTTCACGGCACTGTGGCTCCTGCCGATGACATTGATGTCGTCAATGTGGAACTGATTCTCGCGGATCTCGAAACTGTCGAAAAGAGAATAGAAAAGGTGGAGAAATCGGCAAAGGGAGGGGATAAAGCTCATCATGATGAACTGCAGCTGTATCACATAATACGAGAATTCCTGGGGAAGAATATAGCGGTAAGAAATATCGAGCTTAGTCAGAAAGAGAAAGCAATCCTGAGAGAAATGAACCTTATTACGGCCAAGAAGATTCTGTATGTTGCCAATGTCGGCGAGTCGGGACTGAAGGAGAGAGAAGGATATCCTGGTAAAGTAGAGGAGATAGCGAACGGAGACGGATCTGAGGTGGTTGTTATCTGCGGTGATATGGAAGCGGAGATAGCGCTCCTCCCGGAAAATGACAGACGGGAGTTCCTGGAAGATCTTGGACTGAATGAATCTGGGCTCCAGAAATTGATCAGGACCGGTTACGATCTGTTAGGATTGATCACCTTTTATACTACTGCGGGCACTGAACTTCGTGCCTGGACAATTCCATCTGGCACAAAGGCGTCTCAGGCTGCCGGAAAGATACACACTGATATGGAGAAGGGGTTTATACGGGCGGAGGTTCTTCATTACGAAGATTTTGAGAAAGTGGGGAGCATGTCTGTCGCAAAGGAAAAGGGGCTTGTCAGGATAGAGGGGAGAGATCACATTATTCTTGACGGAGATATCGTGTACTTCAGGTTTAATGTCTGATGAT
>JAFGQD010000097.1 GCA_016935875.1 Deltaproteobacteria bacterium | reverse complement strand
TGCAAGTTTTTCCTTGCCGATGGCACTGCGGTGAGAACGGCCCAGAGCCGCGTCTTTCAATACATTAACATTCCAGCCTGGTCTCTTGGTACAGGGGCCGGAACTGAAGTTTGGATTGTGCATAGTATTCCTTTTTCTGATTTATTGACGACCCCCTTTAATACCAGAATTGGTATTTCGTGTCCATCCATAAGTTAAATTTACACGATTTTCAGGTCAACGGCTTGTGGGGGGCAATGATATGTGGGCTGCGGAAAAGAATTTCCCCGGTGGCATCTATCCATAGTAAGAGTGATTGGATGTTTGGGGTTGCGTAAACCACTCAAATTGGTTAGTGTTTATAAGTTGTATGGTAGAAACAGATAGCATCGGAGGGCATTCTTCATGAAAAAAATAAAGACCACCTTTTTCTGTCAAAATTGTGGTCAGCAATCTGCAAAATGGCTTGGAAAATGCCCTTCCTGCGGCGAATGGAACCAGTTTGTCGAAGAAGAGGTGAGAGATGCCCCGTCAGGAGGTTTTCTGGAGGAGGTGTTTAATGAGAAACCCATGTCCATCGACATTATCAAGGCCGATGAAAAGGACAGGCTCAGAACGGGTATTGCTGAAATAGACCGGGTACTGGGAGGAGGTATCGTGGGCGGCTCGGCTATACTTATAGGGGGTGATCCCGGTATAGGCAAATCCACCTTACTCCTGCAGGTCATGCAGAATCTGGCCGTAAGCGGGTTGGTGTCCCTTTATGTGTCGGGGGAGGAATCGGCAAGCCAGATTAAACTCCGGGGTAAGCGTGTTGGAGCTTCGTCAAAAAACCTGATGGTGCTCGTCGAGGTGTCGCTTGAGAACATCCTGAGGCATATAAAGGAAATACATCCCGGGATCGTGGTTATCGATTCCATCCAGACGGTTTACTCCTCAGCGCTTACCTCCGCTCCCGGCAGTGTGAGCCAGATACGAGAAGCATCGGGCAGGCTCATCATGATGTCGAAGAAGACGGGGATTCCCATATTCCTGATAGGCCATGTAACGAAGGAGGGATCGATAGCCGGGCCAAAAATATTAGAACACATGGTGGATACGGTCCTTTATTTTGAGGGGGATTCCGGACACACCTTCAGAATTGTACGAAATGTGAAAAACAGATATGGTCCCACCAACGAAATCGGTGTATTTGAGATGAGAGAAAGTGGTCTTATAGAGGTGTCTAATCCATCGGCTCTTTTTCTGTCGGAAAGACCGAAGGGCGCGGTCGGGTCCGTGGTTGTGCCGAGTATGGAGGGCACAAGGCCTGTACTGGTGGAAATCCAGTCTCTCGTGAGTGAAAACACTTTTGGCATACCCAGAAGGACGACTATCGGTGTGGACAGAAACAGGGTATCCCTCCTTGCAGCTGTTGTGGAGAAGGTATGCGGACTTCATCTGGGGAATCACGATATATTCATCAATGTTGCCGGCGGCGTGAAATTGAACGAACCGGCGGTGGATCTCGGAATAGTTTCATCAATGATGTCCAGTTTCCTTGACAGGACGATTGATTTCAGCACCGTTGTCTGTGGTGAGGTGGGATTGACGGGTGAAGTGCGCAGTGTTGGCCGGATGAATGAGAGGATCAAAGAGGCGTTCCGGATGGGGTTCAACCGCTGTATCCTGCCCGGAATCTCATCCGGAGATATGCTGCCGGAGACAGAGATGTGCCGGGTTAAAATTGCAAGTATACGGGAATTGCCGGAGCACCTCTTTTAAGAAAAGGCGTTGAAAAAGTGAACCCCGGTTCCGACGTGTATGGATTTTACGAATCCGTCATAGTTGCCTGTAAAATTGCCAGTATCGCCGACGAAAGATGAGAGTATAGAAACAGTCCTGTCAATAATAATATTGCTGGAACAGGGCTATAGATACCCCCAGCTAAAGCGCGGGGTCCGCATCCGGACTTATTGCGGAGCCGTTAAAGATAATCCTTGCTATTTATAGGATATGCCTGTAAAAGACGCCTCGTGATCACGATAGTTATTTACCTTCCCACCTTTCTTCTTTAGAAACTTCGGCAGGAAAATCCAGCTAATCGAAACAGAATCCAGCTATAGCGCACTGTCAGCAACCGGTCACTCCGGCGCGGCACGGGCGCGTGAAGCGGTGTAACTAAAACAGCCGCAACGATTAGAGATGGGTTCACATGTCACTAATACTTACAAAAGAAGGAACAGAAGAAATGAATTTTGAGAAGTTTGCATTACATGAGAAGATATTTGCCGGGGTGCGATCCCAAGGTTACACAACACCGACGCCCATTCAATTACAAGCAATCCCGCCGATTATGGAAGGCCGCGATGTTATGGGGATTGCCCAGACCGGGACCGGGAAAACCGCGGCCTTTGTCCTGCCGATACTGCAGCGGCTCATGCAAGGGCCGCAACGCAATGTCCGCGCGTTGATTATCGCTCCGACGCGGGAGCTCTGCCAACAGACCCATGAAGTTATCGGGCAATTGGGTCGCAGGACGCAGCTCCGAAGCGCATCCATCTACGGTGGCGTGAGCATCCGAGGACAGATCAAAAAACTGAACGATCATGTGGACATCATCTCCGCATGTCCCGGCCGTCTCCTGGACCACCTCGACCGCGGCACCGCGGATTTATCCCACATAGAGGTTCTGGTGCTGGATGAGGCCGATCATATGTTCGACATGGGCTTCCTGCCGGATATCAGAAGAATCGTGAAGAGCCTTCCGGCAAAGCGCCAGACACTGCTTTTTTCCGCCACCATGCCAAGTGACGTGCAACACCTGGCCAATGATCTTCTGCACAATCCGTTGGAGATTCGAATTGGTCGTAGCGCGCCCGTTGAAACAGTTTCGCATCGATTTTATCCGGTGCAGATGGATACGAAAACCGATCTGCTCAAAGACCTTCTTGACCATACGGAAAGGGAATCCGTCCTGGTCTTTACGCGGACGAAATCGCGTGCGAAAAGCGTTGCAGGGCGACTGGATAAATCGGGATACAAAGTTATTTCTCTGCATGGGAACCTGACGCAGCAGAAACGCCAAAAGGCCCTTGCCGGATTCCGTGACGGCCGGTATGAAATCATGGTTGCCACCGATATCGCCGCCCGCGGTATTGATGTGACAAACATCTCGCATGTCATTAATTACGACATGCCGGAGACAACAGACGCTTACACCCATCGCATCGGCAGGACGGGCCGCGCCTCCAAAACCGGCGAAGCCTTTACATTTGTGACCAATCAGGATGCCGGTCTGGCGCATTCTCTGAAAAGAAGCCTGGGCGACAAAGTAGCATACCATAGCGTCGACGGATTAACGATTGCTGTGCCGGCAGATCCGGCCTCTCGTCCCGGTCGCAAGCACAGTGTAACGGGCGTGAAGACTCACAACGGCAACGGAAGGTCTTTTTCTCCTAAAGGTCATGGAAATAAGAGCTCCAAGCAGCGTTCTTTTAAACCGGCAGGTCACCGTTCATGGTCTTGAGATTTGACAGGTCCTTTCCCGCATGCACGGGACAGTACCTGTTTTATGATCTCAAGGCCATCAGCTTTTTGGGTTCCAGGAATTGATCCCGGGAAGCTCCAGACATCTCAGTATGACCGCATAACAACCGCATAAAAAATCTTGACAATCACCGTAACAAAGTATAGAGAGCTCTTTTGGTTTGCTCAAAGTATCTTTGGGCCCATAGCTCAGCTGGAAGAGCCACCGGCTCATAACCGGTAGGTCCCTGGTTCGAACCCAGGTGGGCCC
>JAFGQD010000096.1 GCA_016935875.1 Deltaproteobacteria bacterium | reverse complement strand
CGGTATACCCTTTATCACACTGAAATACGCCCAGACTCTTGACGGGAGAATAGCTTCATCCACAGGTCACTCTCAATGGATAAGCTCAGAGCCTTCCCTCAGATTCGCGCACAGATTAAGGGGTTTGCATGACGCGGTCCTGGTCGGGATAGGGACCGTTATCGTGGATGATCCCGATCTTCGGGTTCGTCTGGTCAGGGGAAGAAATCCCCTGAGGGTTATTGTCGATTCCACACTGAGAATACCGTCCGGTGCGCGTATTCTCGGTAATCAGGATGTCGCTAAGACACTGATTGCCATGGGACCCCTTCGCGAAAGAGAAAGACTTCCCATGCTGGAAGAGATGGGTATCGAAACACTGATTATCGACGAGAAGGGTAAAGGTGGCCTGAATCTGAAAAAACTGCTGGTAGAACTCGCGAGGAGGCAGATATCCTCGCTGCTTGTAGAGGGGGGTGCGGGTGTCATCACCTCCTTTGTGAGAGAGGGTCTCTTTGACCGGGTAATCGTTATCACCGCGCCCAGGATACTGGGCAGGGGGATAGAAGCGGTGGGCGATCTGGGAATATCGAGGATGGATGATTCCATTAGACTGAAGTTTGAAAGGATCTGCCGGAAAGGCGAAGATATCGTAACATATTTAAGGAAAAAGGATTGATATGCCCTGGTACGCGGTTTATACAAAGAGTCGTTTTGAAAACAAGGTATATGCTGGTCTCATTCAGAGATCGGTGGAAACTTTTTTCCCAAAGATTGAGGTATGGAGTCGAAGAAAAGACAGAAAAAAGAAGATACGGATTCCCATGTTTTCCGGCTATCTGTTTGTGATGTTTCCTGAATACACAAACGAGAGAAAACTCAATGTCCTGACCACGCCGGGTGTGGTAAAAATGTTGGATAAGCCGGACAGCTACGAGCCGTTGCGGGTCCCCGATTCACAGATAGACGCGATCAAGCGCCTGATCGTTTCAGATGTGGAAATACAACCCTACATATATCCGGGAGAAGGGGAGCGGGCGAGGATAACAGACGGTCCCTTCAAGTATATAGAGGGGGTTGTCATGCGAGCCGATTTCCGCAAGCGTTTTTTCGTCGTGTCCATAGATATACTCCAACGCTCTGTAGCCATCAAGCTGGAGGGTTTCCAGATAGAGAAGATCTGAAGGCGTCCAGAGCCTCATTTTTCAGGAGGTCTTCGCGCCCTTTATACTTTGGTGAAAAGTGGAAGGTGCGGATGTTTTTGACCTCTGCCATTCCGGCGAGATGTCCCGCCTGTTTCGCGGTAAGGTGATATTTCTCAGTCGCCGTTTTACAATCCTTATCCAGAAAGGGGGCTTCTATAAAGAGTATGTCGGAATCCTTTGCCAGTTTCACGATCTTTCGCGCGTTATTGCTGCTGTAAACGGCGTCTGCTATATATGAAATCTTCTGACCTTCCGTTGTCCGGGTGATCTTTTTCAGCTCGCCCAACAGTACCGTTTTTTCCCGTCCCCCCTTCCAGCGGACCCTTATCGGCAGGTCGTCGGGTTCTCCCCTGCGGACAGCGTCTTTCAGATCCACAAGCCATCCGCCCCGTGGCAGCCCCATCTCTTCCAGGACGTTTTTCATTATGTTCACATGCGTTTGTTCTTTCAGTGCAAAGGCAAGTATCGGGATCTTGTGGTCGAGGAAGACCGCGTTTAGTGTGAAGTTGTTATTATCGATCAATGTGCCGTCAAATTTGCCGGTGACACCCGGCTCAGGGCTAAAGGCGCCGCGACAACTGAAGTTTGTTGTTGTTACCTGTGTTTCGGAGACTTCCGTTACCCTGAGTACAAAGTCGTTTGTATAGTTTCCGACGAGATTCCATGTATAGGCGGTCAGTTTCCCCTCCACGTTTTTTGTGAATCCGGGAGGGCCGAAGAGAGAAATATGCATGTCCCTTCCGAGGCAGATTCTCAGGAGATGGTCAAAGCCGATAAAGTGATCCATATGCGTATGAGAGATGAAGATATGTTTAACCCTGAGGATCTGTCTCGGTTGTAGTCGATATATCTCTCCGAGGTCGAAGAGTGCCGCTTCACTCCTGTACTTGAATTTTACATAGACCCCTGGATCGGACGAGGGGTCGTTTATGAGACAGGCGCTGAACATGACACCGTAACTATAGACAAATATGTAAAAACCTGTCAAGTAATTTGCATGGCGGGTCTATGTAATTACAAGGTCTGTCCGTCGGTCATGTATGTGCCGCAAGCAAGTGAACCAATAAAGGTCCGGCGGCTGGATTTCTTGTCAGATTCCTGAAATGTGCCCATCTCAAAATGATATCAAGGGACTATCTTGTTTCCGGATGGGAACTGAAATATCTTGACATCGTACGGTGTCGATGGAGTATTATCAGAATATGAGTGTATCACTGAAGAAGGAAACAGTGCTTGCCGGCCGCATGGAGGATCTGGGAGTAAAGGAGGAAGATCTTCGCGAAACCTTTGTCAGGGCGTCAGGTCCTGGAGGACAGAAGGTGAACAAGACATCCTCCTGTGTGGTTCTCATGCATATTCCTACCGGACTTTCGGTAAAGTGCCAGCAGGAGCGCTCCCGGGAACTGAACCGGTTTTTTGCGAGACGCATTCTTCTTGACAGAATAGAGCGGATACAGAAGGGAAAGGCAAGTCTCCAGCGCCAGAAGATTGAGAAGATACGACGACAGAAGAGGAGACGATCAAAAAAGGCGAAAGAAAAAGTCCTCAAATTGAAACACATCCAGTCTGAGAAAAAGGACCTGCGCTCGAAGGTTTCAAATACCGATGAATAAAGTGGAACTGTGCAATTTTGAATTGAACAACGAGGGCATTTTTCCACTGCTTGTGGCGGGGTATGCGAGCGAATAAAGAATAAACATCTTCCTTAACAATCGGAGATTCTCCACAACTTGTTGCGGGGAACTTCAATCAATGATACCTATTGAAAACAAATAACAGAATGTTTGAAACGCAAGAGAAATTGATCCTGATGGCAAAGTCTATCAGGATCTTTGGACTTTATTTCCCAACCTTAAAAATGATGGAGAGGGGTGACGGTAGGCACCCATCAGATACAATTCTCTACCGGTGCACCATAACTAACCATGAATAGAAGATAAAAAAAGGGGAGGAACACTTTTTATTCGTACCTCCCCTTTTCTGATAAAGCCTTTCGGGTGTGTTTTATCCGGCAACGTACTTGATCAACGGATTGGCATAGAGAATAACCAGTGATACGACCAGCGCGTAGATCGCGATGGACTCGGTCATAGCCATACCGACCAGCATGGTGAGCATAATTTTTCCCTGCCCGTCGGGATTTCTGCCAACGGCGTTTGCTGCGCCACCCGTTGCCTGACCCATTCCGCTGCCGGCGCCGATCGCGCCAAATCCCATCGCTATGGCAGCGGCGATAACGCTGCATGCGACTACCAGCGCCTTGTTATTGGCGATGGTGTCGGGCGAAGCCTCAGCCGCGACCGCAATAGCGGCGGTTACGAGCAGAAGCCCCATGCTGATCATGAAAATGGTGATGCCTTTTAAAGATTTCCTCATAATAAAATACCTCCTGTGTATTATTTATTTGCCGATTTCCCCATGATACGGTCCTGCTCCAGACCCTCTTTATTCGCCGGAATAGGACTAACAGAAAAAAACAGCTTAGCTTATCTAATCGTGAAGAAATCAGTTGTCAAGAAATATTTGTAAAAAAATATCCGTATATGATATGGAGACCCCGGAAGATGATCAATCGGAAAGTAGTGAATTATGACTGTAATAACGGATATGGACAAAAGAGTCGCACAGGAAATTCAGGGAGATATCCCCCTTGATAAAAGACCTTTCGACGCTATCGGAAAAAGAATCGGGATAAAGGGGAGCGATGTTATCGATATCCTGAAAAAGTTGCAAAAAGAAGGAATCATGCGCAGATTCGGCGCGGTGCTGAGGCATCGCGAAGCCGGTTTTCCCGAGAATGCCATGGTCGTCTGGGCTGTTCCGGAAGAGAGATGCGAAGAGGTAGGGTCTCTCCTCGCGTCTTACAAGGCAATAACGCACTGTTACGAGAGAACTCCCTCACTTGAAGGTATATATAACCTTTTTACGATGGTGCATCTGGCCGCCGGAGAGGATGAGGAAAAAACCGTCGGAAAAGACAGAATGGAGGAACTGATAGGCAGGGTCTCTTCGGCTATCGGTGTCGGGGATTATAAAATTTTTAGGAGTCTTGAGGAATTCAAAAAGAACAGTATGGAGTATTTTTAGATGGATAAGTCAAGATCGCTTTTTCAGGAGGCGCAACGGTACATGCCGGGTGGTGTAAACAGCCCTGTGCGTGCCTTCAGATCGGTTGGATATGAACCCCCGTTTATTGACAGGGCCTCGGGGTCAAAGATCTACGATGTTGATGGGAGAGAATATATCGATTACATCGGCTCGTGGGGACCGATGATACTGGGACACGCCTGTCCGGCAGTGGTCGACGCGATACGGCAGGCCGCCGGCAAGGGTACGAGTTATGGCGCTCCGACGGAGATGGAGATCGAGATGGCAAAACTTATTGTCGGTGCAATCCCGGCGATCGATATGGTGCGGATGGTCAGTTCCGGGACCGAGGCCACGATGAGCGCAATCAGACTTGCGCGAGGATACACCAACAGAAGCAGGATCATTAAGTTCGAGGGGTGTTACCACGGCCATGCCGATTCGCTTTTGGTAAAGGCGGGATCAGGCGTCGCAACACTGGGCATTCCCGGCAGTCCCGGTGTGCCTGAAGAGCTCGCGAAATTAACGATCACTGCTCCCTATAACGATATCAAGGCGGTAGAATCGGCGGTAGGGCTGTACGGCGATGACATCGCATGCGTCATCGTTGAACCGGTTGCCGGAAATATGGGCGTTGTTCCTCCTGTTCCCGGATTCCTTGAAAGGTTACGGACGATTACCTCCGAAAATGGTATCCTTCTGATATTTGACGAGGTGATCACCGGCTTCAGACTGACATATGGCGGTTTTCAGAATATTGCCGGAATCGAGCCGGATCTTACATGTCTTGGGAAGATTATCGGAGGCGGTCTCCCGGTTGGCGCATTCGGTGGCAGGAGGGAAATAATGGATAGGCTGGCACCGGTAGGTCCGGTTTATCAGGCCGGAACACTCTCGGGCAATCCATTGGCCATGGCGGCGGGTATCGCAACTCTCAATTGTCTGCAAAAACCCGGTGTGTACGATGCGCTCGAGGAGAAGACCGTGCGCCTGTGTACCGGAATCGATACCATACTTGAAAAAAAGGGGATTTCGCACCGGATAAACCGGATGGGTTCCATGTTTACTCTCTTCTTTACACGGGAAGACGTCACTGATTTTGCCTCGGCCGCGAAGAGCGACGCGAAGCTCTTTTCACACCATTTCGGAAAAATGCTGGCGGGAGGAATAATGATTGCCCCTTCCCAGTTCGAAACTTCCTTTGTTTCCCTTGAGCACACCGATAAAGACATCGACACTACTCTGACGGCTTTTTCATAGCGTGAAAAATAGTATGGCTGCCACCATTTTTGTTGTGAGATCATATACCTTTTTATTCTTTTCCCTTGACTTTACCCTTTGACACATTTAATGCGTAATATGCACTTCGCTCACGTAAGAATAAGGGGACGGGTCTTCATTCTTCACACTGTTTTTGGTTGATATTCCTGATAGATTCTACTTCGTACGTGATGCGAGGTGAGTATTATGACAAAACTGAAGCCTTCATATACATTTGTTCGTCTCATTATTTTTTCCTCCTGTCGTAATCCAGGGGGCGAAGCTGTATCACAGGGAGCTTCCTAATGAAAACTTTTAAAAAAGATCATTCAAGGTCTGGGCGCATTTTAGTCACGGGGGCTGCTGGTTTCATAGGCTTTCATTTATGCAGGCGTCTTCTCGATGACGGATATGACGTCATTGGGCTTGACAATCTGAACAGCTACTACGATGTGCGTCTGAAAGAGGCTCGTCTTGACCGGCTGAAACCGTTTGACAATTTCCGTTTTGTTCATCTGGATCTGTCAGACAGAGACGGCATGGAAAGCCTCTTTGCCGATCACAGGTTTGACAGGGTCGTCCATCTGGCTGCCCAGGCAGGTGTGCGCTACAGCCTTGAAAATCCGCACGCATACGTGGAGAGCAACCTCGTCGGCTTTGTGAACATCCTTGAGGGATGCCGTCACGGGAAGGTCCCTCACCTTGTATTTGCCTCCTCCAGCTCCGTCTACGGTGCGAATACCATGATGCCCTTTTCGGTGCACCACAATGTCGATCATCCGGTAAGCCTCTATGCCGCCACTAAGAAAGCGAATGAACTCATGGCGCACGCCTACGCGGCCCTCTATGAAATTCCCTGTACCGGCCTTCGATTCTTTACCGTTTATGGCCCATGGGGAAGGCCTGACATGGCCCTCTTCCTCTTTACAGATGCCATTCTCCGGGGGGTCCCGATAGATGTGTACAACAGGGGCAAGATGAAGAGAGACTTTACGTATATAGACGATATCATAGAAAGCGTTGTCAGGGTAATGAACCTGATCCCTGCGTCGGATGTAAACTGGAGCGGGGACAGACCCGATCCGGGAACAAGCTTCGCGCCCTATAAGATATACAACATAGGGAACAACAACCCTGTCGAGCTTATGCGGTTCATCGAAACGCTGGAAGATACCCTCGGCATAAAGGCAGAAAAAAACCTCCTTCCCATGCAGCCGGGAGACGTCCCCGCGACCTTTGCCGACGTGGATGACCTGTCACAAGATGTAGGCTTCAAGCCTTCAATGCCGATAGAGGAGGGAATAAAGAGATTTATAATGTGGTATACACAATGGGGTAATATATTTCATAATTGACATCCTCACGAAAAGTCTCAGAAACTTGTCATATTGAGCGAAGCGGGGAATTATTGTGGTGAAGGGATACACCAAATGAATCAGACAACTCAAACAAACTCGAAGAATCATCATGTTGCCGTTGTTGGCACCGGCTACTGGGGTAAGAATCTCGTCAGGAATTATCATGATATGGGTGTCCTGGGGCTCATCTGCGAGAGCAACGAAACCCTGCTTGCCCATTTCGGCCAGTTGTATCCGGATGTGAAAACCTGTCAGGCATTCAATGACGTGTTATCGCATGGTGATATCGATTGCGTTGCCATTGCGACACCGGCTGAAACCCACTACAATCTTGCCCGCGAGGCCCTCACAGCCGGCAAACATGTCTATGTCGAAAAACCGCTGGTACTTGATGAGCATCAAGCGGCTGACCTGATTGATCTGGCTCGGGGGAAAGGGCTTATACTGATGGTCGGCCACCTGCTCCAATATCATCCCGTTTTTGTCCGTTTGACGGAAATCACCCGGAACGGCGAGCTTGGACGGATAAACTATATCTATTCCCAGCGTCTTAACCTGGGGAGGATACGGCGAGGGGAAAGCGCCTTGTGGTCTTTCGCGCCTCACGACATTTCCATGATTCTTTCCCTTACCGGGGAGGAACCGGAAAGCGTTCTTGCAACAGGCGGCAACTACCTGCACAAACGGATAGCGGATGTTACTACAACGCATCTCGAATTCCCGTCGGGGCTCAAGGCGCATATATTTGTATCCTGGCTGCAACCGGTAAAGGAACAGAAACTGGTGGTAGTGGGAGATCGCAAGATGGCCGTTTTTGATGATACGCTTCCCTGGCCCGACAAGCTTCTCTTGTACCCGCACGAGATCAAATGGCATAATAATGTTCCCGTTCCCGACAAAGCGGAAGCTGAGAGATTGGATATCCCGCAGGCTGAGCCCTTGAGTCTCGAATGTGAACACTTTCTTCATTGTGCAGCAAGCGGTGAGAGGCCTGTGACTGATGGCGATGAAGGTCTTCGTGTCCTCAGGATTCTTAACGCGGCCCAGCGGTCAATAGACAATAGCAGCGTCAAGATAAACCTTGCCAATACTCCAGATACAAGACCAAACGGTACTTCCGGCCAATTTTACGCGCATCCTTCCGCCGTGATTGACGAAGATTGCGACATCGGGAAGGGAACGAAAATATGGCATTTCTCCCATCTTCTCTCCGGCGTGAAAGTGGGAAGGAACTGTAACATAGGCCAGAACGTGGTCATAGGACCGGATGTTGTAATAGGCGGCAACTGCAAGATTCAGAATAATGTCGGTATATATAAAGGGGTAACACTCGAAGATGGAGTTTTTTGTGGCCCATCAATGGTGTTTACCAACGTTTACAATCCCAGGGCTGAGATAAAGAAGATGGACCAGGCACGTCCAACGCTGGTGAAAAAAGGAGCCACTATAGGGGCCAATGCTACTATTATCTGTGGAACAACCATCGGCCGGTACTCATTTATCGGGGCCGGCGCCGTGGTTACGAAAAACGTTCGGGACCACGCTCTTGTGGTCGGCAACCAGGCAAAGAGAATCGGATGGGTATGTGAATGTGGCGAGAGATTGAGCGATCATCTCGAATGTCCCTTCTGTGGAACATCGTACCTGAAGACAGAAACCGGGTTAGAAAGGAGATAGAGAGGGTACTATTACATATCCATACTTTATATCAAAGATGCCAAAAAGAATCATTGTGAATATATAAGATATGATCTTCTGCCTCTCCTTAAAAGGATCATGATATGGAAAAAGCTTTAATCACCGGCATCACCGGACAGGACGGATCATACCTTGCCGAGTTTCTT